>JBLNHB010000285.1:0-10548 GCA_050268805.1 bacterium
GGAACGCTCCTCGGCTACATCATTCCTTTCGCCAATCTCATTGTCCCCCTCGTGATCTGGCAGACGAAGAAGAACGATTCGCCCTTCATCGCCCTGCACGGCAAGGAGGCCCTGAACTTTCAGCTTACCATCCTCATCTATGCGGTCATCTCATTCATTCTCGCCTTTGTCGTCATCGGCATCTTTCTCCTCTTCGCGCTTGTCGTATTCAACCTCATCTTCGTTATCATCGCCGGTGTCAAAGCCGGCAACGGCGAACAGTTTCGGTATCCAGTCACCATACGGTTCATGCGATAAATACGAGCGGTATGGAGAATAGATGTATGGGCGGGTGTGCAGAAAAAATTTCTTGCATCGTACCTTAATGTGAATTCTCAATAAGAGAATATGAAACACGGAGGGGATGCATTCACCGGCAAAATCCCTCTCACTTTGAGGTAAGATAATAATATAATTGCAGTTTGAAGGAGGTTCAACGGTGAGAGCAGGAAGATTTCATAAAATATTTTTTCTTATGATTTTAATGATCACGATTGCCTCTCTCGGTATTGTCACAATCGGCGAGAGTGCAGAAAAAGGCAAGACATCATGCTCAATGAACTTCACCCTTCAGGGCTGGTCAGCCGTGTACCAGACAGCCACAGGCGCGGGAACCATCACCTGCGACAACGGCCAGTCGGCGCGCGTTGCGCTCGATGTCAAGGGCGGAGGCATTACCGCAGGAAAGCGTAAAATCGAAAAAGGCGAGGGTAAGTTTTCCGAGGTATCCAACATTAATGAGCTCTTCGGACCCTATGTCAAAGCCGAGGCCCATGCCGGCGCAGTCAAATCAGCCACTGCCCTGGTCATGACCAAGGGAGAAGTTTCTCTCGCCCTCTCGGGTGTCGGCGAGGGCGTAGACCTCGGGATAGCCTTCGGCAGAATGACGATCAAGCGCGCCGGGGGCGGAAAAAAATAACGGTTCAACGCTCCGAATAATCAAGGAACGCTGATAATTCTTTCTTGGAACCGGCAAAGGTGGCGTATGAAGGTGCACCCTTTGTCAAGCTCCGGTTCTGCTGTTCCCGCCAATGTCAAACTCCTGTATAATAATGCTCACCGATGATCCCCCCTCAACGGGCTGCGGGCGCAGGAGGACGGCATGAGAGTCGTGAACAGCAAAACCCTATGGGAAGGGAAATTCCTGAAGACGGTGTTGATTACCTATGAAGACCGCACCGGGGCACTGAGACAATGGGAAGCAGTGCGCAGAAGAGACTACAGCGATGTGGTCGTGATCATCCCCATTACCAGGAGGAACGACCTTGTCCTGATACGGCAGTACCGGCCTGTTCTGGACTGCTCTGTGATAGAGTTGCCGGCAGGGCTCGTGGAACCCGGCGAGGACATCATTGACGCCGGGAGGAGAGAGCTTGTCGAGGAAACAGGCCTTGTTTCGGATTCGATCTCGCTTCTCAGCGAGGGAGTCCTATCCACCGGGATCAATATGGAGAAATGGCGCATCCTCATAGCGAAGAATGTGGAAGAAGCGCCGGAGGAAATCCTCCGGTCACACCCTCGGGATGACAATGAGGATATCGAGGTCATCAAGGTGCCCCTTTCCCATGTCTATGAAGCCCTTGAGGAATACCGTCTGAGGGGAGATGAGATAGACCTGAGAATTTTCGGGCTCCTCGATCTGGCAAAGAGGAAACTGCATATTTGAGTGGATACGGCATGATCAAGGTCGGCACCTGCTCATGGACAGAGAAAACGCTCATCTCGGGCAGCGAGTTCTATCCGAAGGACACGAAATCGGCTGAGGGCCGCCTCCGGTTCTACGCCCAACGGTTCTCCACCGTCGAGGTCGACTCAACCTACTATGCCATCCCTAATATAAGGAATGCCGCCCTCTGGGCAGAGAGGACTCCCGATGATTTCATCTTCCACATCAAGGCCTACGGTGCACTGACCGGCCACGGCATTAATCCGAAAACCCTGCCGAAGGACATCGCCGGAGCGCTCCCCGGAAAAGACAGGGATACTACCTCTGCCTTTGTCAAAGAATCCGAACTGTTGCGTGCAATCAGCGGTCGATTCACTGAAGCGCTCAGGCCACTGGAACGGGCCGGCAAGCTTGGCCTGATCGTTTTTCAGTATCCACCCTGGTTCCACTGCACGCCGTCAAACCTCGCGGCCATCCTTCAGGCAAAGGAGCGCATGGGGGGCTATGAGATCGGTGTCGAGTTCCGGCATGGGAGCTGGCTCTCTTTGAGGGCAGCCCCTTCTGTCTACTCCTTCCTGAGAGAGAACAACATAACGTACATTCCTGCTGACGAGCCCCAGTTTGGAACGTTCGCAACCATCCCCTTTGTTCCGGAGGTTACATCGGATACAGCCTATTTCCGGTTCCACGGAAGGAACAGGGAGACCTGGCTCAAGAAGGGGATAGAGACATCGCTTCGGTATGATTACCTGTATGCCGATAAAGAGCTGCGGGGATTTGTGCCGGCTGTCAGGGCTGCGCAGAGTCGGGCGAAAAAGGTCTATGCAATGTTCAACAACTGCAACGGCTCGTCGGCCGTGAGAAATGCTCTCATGCTGAAGGACATTCTCGGGAAGGACGGCTGAAAGGGAATCTCGAGCGCCTGCCTCAGGCAGTGCTCGTGCAAAATCGTTCACTCCTGCGAAATAATATGATGAGAGACGTAAAGACATGGATCATCAGACATTCCACATAAGAGAAATCCGGGAGCTCGCCAGGAAATACACACCCGAAGAGATGGATGGGTGCATCAAGTCCCAGATCGAAGAAGGGGCGAATGTCTGCCACACCAGCGGCCCCCCGGAGACGATCATCAACGAGCTGGCCAAAGCGGGCTTCGTGCGGGATCTCATGGACAAGGGTGTACCGCTCAATGAGGCGGTCCGTATCCTTGCAGAGCGGATACGCCTTGTCCAGAAAGGTCTTCCAGAGAAGAAATAAGTTTCGGCCGCCCGGTGATCGTTCAACCATAGTGAGAACACATGCCCCTTTGAATCCCCGGTATCGGACGGAGATGAAGAGAATCTTTTTTTTCATGTACAATACAGGCATGAAACGATTGTGCGCATTTCTCTTCATCATGATAGCGAGTATGTGCGGGGATGCGTTCGCTTTCTACTGCGGTAATGAGATTGTTGCAAAGGGCGACACAACGGGAGAAGTGGTCCTGAAATGCGGCGATCCGTCCTGGAAGTACCAGCATACGGAAAAGATCGTCGAAGGCCAGGATACCGGTTTCGAAGTTCGCAATACCGTCATCATCGATGAATGGCTGTATAATCGCGGGCCCCTGGAATTCATGAGGTTCCTGAAGTTCAGGAACGGCAGGCTCAACGACATTGATGAGCTGGGATACGGGTTCTCACGGGGCTCTCCCCCCCCGGCTTGCGACCACGGACGGGCACTCGCTGTCGGGGACACGATCATAGAAGTTGTCATGAAATGCGGGGAGCCACTCTCGAAAGAAACGCGGACGGATGAAGTCAGGGAGCAGATTGACATAGTTACGGAGCACCGGGTATATGTAACCATCGAGGAGTGGACTTACAATTTCGGCCCCCTGCATTTTCTCTATCTGCTGAGATTCGAGAACGGGAAGCTGGTGGACATCAAAACAAGGGGATACGGAAAATAAAAAGGCTTCGCTCATCAGGTCCCGGCTGTCCCGGATCAATCTGTTGCATCCCTCCTGAAAAGAAACCCTGAGATGCGCTAAGGCGAAATAAGCAAACACATGAGGAGCGTCGTTCGTTGTTCTATTTCCCTTTTATCTGAACGATTCTCCCTGCAAGCTCCTTGCCGCTCGCAATGCAGTCGTTCACCGCAACCCCCTTGTATGCATTCCCGGCAAGATAAAGCCCCTTGTGTTTCAAAACCCGCTCATCGAGGGTCTTCAGCTTTTCATGATGTCCCACGAGGTATTGGGGGATCGCCTTCTCATACCGGTAGTGCCAGACAAAGTCGGGATCCGCTTTGATGTCCGCAATATCAGCCAGCTCCGCTCTCACGGTATCGAGCAGTTTTTCATCATTCATGAGCGCGAGTTCAGGCGCCCTCGCCCCGCCGATCATGCACCTCAGCAGAATGTGCCCTTCCGGAGCGCGGTTGGGGAACAGGCTCGAATCAAAGAGGCACCCGAGTATCTTCCGCTTTTCCGTCCCGGTAACGAGAAATCCGAAGAAATTCGTATCCCGTGTGATTTTTTCCTTCTTGAATCCAAGCGCCACAACCGCGATGGGCGGATAGGGGATCTGTTTGAGGACATCCGATATCGAGGCATCCATGTCCCTGAGCATCGCCGCCGAATCATATGCAGGGGTTGCGAGGACAACACAATCAGAGTCAACGCTGCTTCCATCCTTGCAGTGTACTGCGTACCCATCCCCTTTCTTCTCGATGCCGCTCACGCTCTTTCCTGTTTTGATTCTGTCTCCGATGCGGTTCCGCAGAGCCTCGATGAGACTCCGCATCCCGTCCTGATAGGAGTGGAGCACGCCCCCCGGGCCCGCCTCGGCCTTCTGGCCCGATTTCTTCTTTTCCTTGGCGAGCGCCATGAATCCTTTGATGAGCCCTCCATATTTCTGCTCAAGGTCGTACACCTTGCCGAAGCAGCTCCTGATGCTCATTTGCGCAGGGTCCCCCGCGTAGATTCCCGAAGCCATGGGATCGAGGAGCTTCTCAAAAAACTCCCTTCCTACTCTTCGCACCGCAAAGGATTCGAGAGATTCATCCTCATAATCCGCCTTCGGAACGAAGTATTCCCCGATCATTCTCAGTCGCGCGCCGAGGCTCAGGTAGTTGGAAAGGAAAAATGCGCCGGTAGAATCGGGAAGTTTCTTGAGCTCCCCGCCGGTATAGATGAACCGCTTGCGCGCATTATCATTGCTCCTGATCGGCTGAAGATTCAGCTCCGCCGAAAGCTTGAGCGTCCCGGGCTTATTATCGAGGAAACCGTTTGCACCGACCTCGCAGAGATACCCGTTCACTCGTTCGGTCCAGACATTCCCTCCAGCCCGTTCCCTTGCCTCAAGAACCACGACATTCAGGGTGGAGTCTCTCTCAAGGAGTTCATAAGCCAGCGTCAGGCCCGAAACACCGGCTCCGATTATCGCTACTCTTTCCATTGCTTCCTCCTGTCTCGATCAGACATCATAGAAAAATGGACTCAATATAGAAATTGAGACCCTCTAACGTTATAAATTTATGAAGATAGTATAGGAAGAATTATAACTATTTTCAATCTATTTAAAAATAAATCTTATAAGTTGAATACCGGTATCCCCATGAAGGCACACAGAGCGCATGCAGATCCGGCTCTGCCCTGTTTGCAATAATCCATTATTTTGATTACAATTCAAAAGCTTTATACATTATATAGAGGAACCATGCAGGGGACATAATGAAGGTACTGGTTGCAGGTTCGCTTGCTTATGACAGGATCATGGATTTCCCGGGGAAGTTCTCGGACAACATCCTGCCCGACAAGATCCATATCCTCAATGTCTGTTTCACCATTGATGGGCTCAAGGAAAATTTTGGCGGCACCGCCGGAAACATCGCCTATGTGTTATCGCTCTTTGGAGAGAAACCCCTCATCATCGCAACCGCCGGCAGGGACTTCGAGCCGTATGCCATCTGGCTCGACCGGAACAACATACCCTCCACTCATATTAAGATCATTAAAGAAGAGCTGACCGCCGGAGCGTATATTACCACCGACCAGTCCGATAATCAGATCACGGCATTCAACCCGGGCGCCATGAAACACAGCGCCGACTTCAACTGCGACTCCCTTTCTCCCAAAAATACCCTGGCTATCATCGCTCCCGGGAATTTCCATGACATGTATTCCTTCTCAAAAAAATTTCAGGAGAAGAAGATCCGCTACATATTCGACCCCGGACAATCCCTTCCCGGATGGTCGGGTGAGCAGGTTTCAGAAATGATGGAAGGTTCAGAAATTTTCATCTCCAATGACTATGAGCTTGAGCTTACCCAGGACAAGACCGCTCTCACGGTACGTGACGTCCTCAAGAAGACAAAGACCCTCATCACCACGAAGGGGGAACAGGGGTCCCTGATACGGATGCTCCGAAACGATTCAGAGATGAGGATAGAGATCCCTGCCGTGAAGCCTGAGAAGGTGAGTGACCCGACCGGTGCCGGGGACGCCTACCGGGCGGGGCTGATCAAGGGCCTTCTCCTTCAGGAAAAGAACATCGCTCACGCTGCCAAAATGGGAGCCGTCTCCGCAACCTATTCCATCGAAAACTACGGAACGCAGAATTTCACTTTTACTCGGGACGAGTTCAATAAGCGGTTTCAGGCAGCCTTCGGCTATGAGGCATATTGAATATTGATAACCATCCCTCGTACCCGGACAGTCCTCTTGAATTGATATCCTTCGTTCACTGCAGTTCAATATCTCTATTCTCGATTCGTGATTGATATAATAAGACACGGGCATCCTTTGAATGGCATGAATTCACTACAAGGAGGAAACCATGAAAAATACACTCATCCTGCCGGAAATTGCAGGGATATTTTCTGCAGCATCTCTTTCTTGGGCGCACGGTCCAGAAGGAGGGTATGGTCCTGGGATGATGTGGGGATACGGCATGGGATGGTTCTGGCCGTTGCTCATGGTCGCTTTCTGGGTCGCAATCATCTTCGGTATCATCTTCCTTATCCGCCGGGTTATGGTATCAACGGATAAGAGGCGCGTGAGCACACCCGAGGAAACTGCCGAGGAGATTCTGAAGAAACGGTATGCCCGGGGTGAAATCAGCAAAGAGGAATTTGAATCGATAAAAAAGGATATTTCATAAGCGGTACAGAGTATCGATCAGATTCATTGTTCCGATAGAAAATCCTTTATTTTTTGCGCAAGGTCTCTATTGAGACCCTTGACCGCGGCAATCTCTTCGAGGGAAGCATCCCGAATCGCATCAATCGATCCGAACTGTTTTAAGAGAGCAAGCCTCCGCTTCTTTCCGATGCCTCGGATGTCCTCCAGAGATGAAGTGAGGAGTTTCCTCTTTCTCGCTTTCCGGTGTCTCGTTATGACGAACCGGTGCGCCTCATCACGGATTCTCTTCAACAGGAGAGATGACGGGCTGCCGTCTTCGAGACCGACCGGCATATCGAGCCATTCGGCGAAGACCCTGTCCGGGTCTTTCGCGATAGCGATAACAGCCGGCATGGGAGATAGACCGAGTTCAGAGAATCCCTTTAGCGCAGCATCGAGTTGACCCTTTCCGCCGTCTATGATGATCAGGTCAGGGACAGCGCCCTTGATATTGTTGACGATTCTCACCACGCTCTCTCTCATCATGGCAAAGTCATCCATGCCCTCCACGGTCCTGATATTCGCAGAGCGGTAGAACCGTTTCTGAAAATGGCCGTTCTCCCAGACGATAAATGCCCCGATGGAATCGGCGCCGTGCAGTGTCGATACATCAAACGCTCCGATCGATTCGGGCAAGCGGGAAAGTCCGAGCCGCTTCTGGATCTCCTGCAGGACCGGTTCATGACCCTTTACCTTGTAGTGCTCGATGAATACCGATGCATTTTCGCTCGCCATTTTGATGAGATTCCGCTTGAGCCCCCGGTGAGAAGCTGCAATGACGACTCTCTTTCCCTTCCGTTCAGAGAGCCATGTTTCAAGATTTTGACGGTCATCGGGAAACTGCTGCACAAGAACCTGTGCCGGCGGCATGACCGGACCCGAGTAGAACATCTCGATGAACGTATGGATGAGTTCACCCGGTTCGATGTCAGCCGCATTCTGGAGGAAAAACTCCTTTGATCCGGTCATGATCCCGTTCCGGATAAAGAGCACGACAAAGGCCGCATCAGGAGCTTTCACATGGTATCCGATGATGTCCATTTCGTTGATCCGGGGTGAAACGACCTTCTGGGAATCCCATATCTTCTCGATCGCCTGAATCCGGTCCCTCACCTCTGCGGCCTCTTCATACATCTGCCGCTCTGATAAGGTCTGCATCTCTTTCCTCAGGAGATCAAGGAGACCCTTGTTCCTCCCCTTGAGGAAGCTGATCACCTCATCCACGGTTTTCTCATATTCCTCTTTCGAAACCAGGTTTGCACAGGGCGCCGGGCACCTGCCCATCTGGTACTGCACGCAGGGCCTCATCTCGCGCGTGAGGGAGTACCGGCAGAGCCGGACGCGAAAAAATTTCCTGATGAGCGCGAGGGTCTCGTGCATGCCCGACGCAGGGATGTACGGGCCGAAGTAGAGGGCCCTGTCCTTCTTGATTCTCCTCACGATTTCAAGATGAGGCCATTCCTCGGTGAGATCGATCCTGAGATAGGGGTAGTTCTTGTCATCCCTGAGAATGACGTTATACCTCGGCTTGTTCTGCTTGATGAGATTCGCTTCGAGGGCGAGCGCTTCGAGCTCGTTCTCGGTGACGATGAAGCTCACGTCCTTCGCGGACCGGATCATCTCCTGTTTTCTGATGTCGAGGCCCCGGGAGGACGCGAGGTAGCTCTTCAGCCTGTTCCTGATGTTTTTCGCCTTGCCGACATAGACCGGTTTGTTGAGGGCGTTCTTAAACAGGTAGACGCCGGGCGAAGTCGGCGCGGTGAAGATTTTTTCCATCACATTTTTATCTGTCATAGCTGTTATTGGTGATTGGTGTCTGGTGGCTGGTAAACACTAATCACTTACACTACTCACTGACACTTATTCTATTCGCTATTGCCGCGAATTCTGCCATCGTAAGGGTTTCAGGCCTCCGTTTCGGGTCGATAGCACCTGCATCGAGCACGGATCTGATATCGGGATACAGTATCTTCAGCGTGTTCCCGATCATCTTCCTTCTTCCGGCGAACGCGGTTTTAATAATCCTCCTGAAAATGTCGCTGTCTCTCAGCTCCACCGGAGGCTCGCTGTGCCGCTCGATTCTGATCACGGCTGAATCAACTTTCGGTCGCGGCGTGAACGCACGGGCGGGTATCTGAAAGAGAATTTTTGCGTTCCCATAATACTGCACCATGAGCGAAAGAACCCCGTACTCCTTTCCTCCCGGGTCGGCGACGATCCGCTCGGCAACTTCCTTCTGGATAGTGAGTGTCATCGCCCTGAGATGCTTCCCTTCATCGATGAGCTTGAAGATAATCGGCGTTGTGATGTAATAGGGGATATTCGCAACCACTTTGAACGGTCCGAGGACCGAAAAATCATATTTCATAACATCCCTGTTGACGAGTTCCGTGTTGCGGAATGGCCGGAGTTCATCCGAAAGTTTTTGATAGAGTTTCGTGTCGAATTCTATTGCAATAAGTCTCCTGACCTTTTCCGCAAGGATACGGGTCATCGTCCCATACCCCGGGCCGATCTCAACAACCGTATCATCGTGATTTATTCCTGCTGAATCCACAATTCTCCGGGCAATGGAAGGATCAAATAAGAAATTCTGTCCCAACCTGGATTTCTTCATGCTCTATTCTACCCCAGTGCCTGCACAGATTGTGATATACTGGTTCACGAATATCTGAAACGCCGTGATGCATCTTGGGGGGAAGCAAAATGAAAAAACTATTCTCTGTCATTCTCTGTGGATTACTGACTGCTCCCGTTGTTTCTTCCGCCGGCTTTCTCGATGATTTCCTGAACAGACTGAGCAAACCATCTGGGAAGGGAACAGACACGAGTACGATCATTTCCGGGCTGAAAGAGGCCTTGACGATCGGGACCGACAAGGCGGTAAAGGAAGTTTCCCGGGTAGACGGTTATTTCGGCAATGAGATGATCAAGATCCTCATGCCCGAAGATTTGCAGAAAGTCGCCGCTATCCTGGGGAAAGCCGGATTTCAGAAGCAGGTTGATGACTTTGTGCTCAGCATGAACAGAGCTGCGGAAGAAGCCGCTCCAAGGGCAGCGCCGATTTTTGTCGATGCGATCAAGGGAATGAGTATTGCGGACGCCGGAAAGATCCTTCGCGGTGGAGACACCGCGGCAACCGATTATTTCAAAGTGAAAACTTCAGCGAAACTCTCAGAGGCATTCAAGCCGATCATCTCATCAAGCATGAACGATGTCGGGGTAACTCGCTCCTATAAAGCGATGATGGCAAAATATGAAGTCCTTCCTTTCGTTGACCGGGTATCCATCGACCTCGACCAGTATGTCACCGATAAATCATTGGAAGGCCTTTTCTCCATGGTGGGCCGGGAGGAAAAAAAGATCAGGACTGACCCGGCTGCCCGGGTTACCGATCTCCTGAAACAAGTGTTCGGAAAAGAAAACTGAGGCGCTTTTAATCGTCTGCCCCTTCCCCCGCATGCAGGCGGCACGAGTCCCGATGACGATGGATCTGTTCCCGGGTCCGCCTGCCCTGTCAATGAAACAAATAGAGGATGAGCAAAACTCTAAGTTATAAACGCGATAATGTATCGTGCTGCCAGGAAGAGGATGATCGCCCCGAGGAAGAACTTGATGAGCCGCTGGGGAACAAACTTCTGAAACCGAGCGCCGAGGTACATGCCGATAAAGCCGC
>JBLNHB010000286.1:0-9649 GCA_050268805.1 bacterium
CTCATTCGGAGGGAGAACGTTCACCTGGGAAGGAGCTCCCCACGCGTAGCGGACCTCGACGAACGTCATGCCGATCGAAATTTCTCCGCTCTTGATCTGCTCCTGGATCTGGGGCTGGAAACTCTTTATCTCCTCCGTGGTATAACGCATCGTGGTGCAGGAAATGATGAATGACGACATGAGACAGAGCAGAAAATATTTCTTCATAGCGGCCTCCTTCGATTGATTATGAAAAATTTTACCACAAAGCAGACGGGCAATTCATAGAGCGAGAAGGACGCTATTCTTCTAATTCATCATCGGGGGAGGTTCCGAAGACCCTGTTCATGACCTTTCTGACGGTCGGGAAACTGTAGCCTCTCCGCATGAGGTAGCCGCGCAATTTCCTCATTCGTATTTTCGTTGGATACCCTTCGAGTGATTTCGCCCTCCGTTTGGTAAGGGTGAGCGCCCGCTCGAATTCATCCAATGCGGATGAGGGAGGCTCCGGGACCAGCTCGTCACTGATGCCCCTTGATTTCAGAAACTGCCTGACACCGCGGTCACCGAGGAGCCGGACATTTCTGGCGATTTCATCGAGCGACTTTGCCAGAGCACGGTCATTGACAAGGGATGCTTCTTTGAGGAAGCCGATGGTTCTTGATACGGTCTCTTCGGGAAAGCCCTTGCGCCTCAGCCTCTCGGAAAGCTCCTGTTCACTCCTGTCCCGGTACCGCAGCAGTCTGAAAGCATACTGCTTGGCGTCATTTGCTGAATCGCTCAATGTTCATGTTCCCGGTTTCTGCCGGTTTCTGGATCTCTTCCAGGGCCAGGTCGCTCGTCGACTGGATGCCCTTCACTTTCAATGCAAAGTCGTCCGGCTTTGTCGCTCTCATGAGCGCCTCTTCATAGGTTATGAGTTTCCGTTTGAAGAGGTCGAAGAGCGACTGGTCGAAGGTCTGCATGTTGTAGTGGAGCTTGCCCTGGGCGATGACGTCGGGGATGATCTTGGTCTTTTCCGGGTCGAGAATGCAGTCCTTGATAGTAGCCGTGGCGATGAGGACCTCGACTGCAGGGACGCGGCCCTTGCCGTCGGATTTCGGGATGAGCCGCATCGAAATGATCCCCCTCAGGACCGAGGAGAGCTGGTCCCTTACCTGTTTGTGCTGATAGGGGGGGAAGACGGAGATGATGCGGTTGACGGTTTCGGTGGCGTCGGTCGTGTGGAGCGTGCTGAGGACGAGGTGTCCCGTCTCAGCGGCGGTGAGCGCGGTCTGGATCGTTTCGAAGTCCCTCATCTCGCCGACGAGGATGACGTCAGGGTCCTGGCGGAGGGCCGCCCTGAGCGCCTTGCTGAAGGACTCGGTATCGCTCCCGATCTCCCGCTGGTTGATGATGCACTTCCGGTCCCGGTGAAGGTATTCAATCGGGTCTTCGATGGTGATGATGTTGTATGTCCTGTTGGAATTGATGTGATCGATCATCGCAGCGAGCGTTGTGGATTTACCGCTTCCGGTCGTGCCGGTGACGAGGATCAGGCCTCTCGGCTCGAGGGCGATTTTTTCGAGGACCGAGGGAAGGTTCAGTTCATCGATCGAGGGTATTCTCACCGGAATGACGCGAAATACTATGCCGATCGTTCCCCGCTGGATAAAGACATTGCAGCGGAACCGGCCGAGGCCGGGGACGCTGTAGGCGAGGTCAAGATCATTCTTCTTTTTGAAGACTTCCCGCTGGCCGGGGCTCATGATCGCGAATGCGGCCTTGATGGCTTCTTCCTGGCTGACCTTGTTATCCGATGTCAGAGGCACGAGGTCTCCATGGATTCGCATGACCGGGCTGCTGCCGACCTTGATATGGAGGTCTGATGCGCCTGCCGCGAAGGCTCTCTTCAGGATTTCATTGATGTCCATTATTTCGCTCCCGTGCCCTTTGCTTCCTCAAGGATTTTTTCTTCGATTTCCTTGGCGACGTCCGGGTGCTGCTTCAGGTAGTCCCTCACATTGTCCCGCCCCTGGCCCACCTTGCCGCCCTGGTAGCTGTACCACGCGCCGGCCTTCTCGATGAATCCCTTCGCAACTCCGATATCGACGATCTCGCCTGTTTTCGAAATTCCTTCGTTGAAATAGATATCGAACTCGGCCTGTTTGAAGGGGGGCGCGACTTTGTTCTTGACGACCTTCACTCTGACCCTGGAGCCGGTTGTTTCCTGGCCGTTTTTCAGGTTGTCTATTTTCCTGATATCGAGCCGCATGGATGAATAGAATTTGAGGGCGTTTCCGCCGGTCGTGGTCTCGGGGTTTCCGAACATGACGCCGATCTTCATCCGCATCTGGTTGATGAAGACAACGGTCGTGAGAGATTTCGATATCGCGGCGGTCAGTTTTCTCAGCGCCTGGCTCATGAGCCGCGCCTGGAGCCCTGGGAGGGAATCTCCCATCTCGCCCTCGATCTCCGCCTTGGGAACGAGGGCGGCGACCGAGTCGATGACGACGATATCAACGGCGCCGCTCCGGACCAGGGTTTCCGTGACTTCCAGGCCCTGCTCTCCGGTGTCAGGCTGGGAGATGAGCAGGTCCTCTATGCTGACGCCGAGTTTCGCGGCATAATTGACGTCGAGAGCATGTTCGGCGTCGATGAATGCCGCGACCCCTCCCGCCTTCTGCGCCTGAGCGATTGCGTTCAAGGCAAGGGTCGTCTTCCCGGATGATTCCGGACCAAAAATCTCAACGACTCTCCCGCGCGGGAACCCCCCGATACCGGTGGCGAGGTCGAGGGCGATAGAGCCGGTTGAGATCGCCTGGATTCCCTCTGAGACATCGTGAGAGCCCATCTTCATGATGGAACCCTTCCCGAAACTCTTCTCTATCTGGGATATGGCTGCTTCAAGTGCCTTGATCTTGTCCTTTGACATGAATCATATCCTCCTGAGAGGCGCCTCAAACAGGGTGCTGTATTCCGCTCCCCCTGGTTTGAGCGTGCTCTGCATTAAATGTATGGTTTTCACTTCCTGTTCTCCAAAAGAGCTTCCCTTATATTTAACTAATTCAAGCATCAATTTATCAATGCCTTTCAGGGAGCGTACTCTCCCGATCGTGATGTGCGGGCTAAAGGGCCTCGATTCTTTTTCGAATCCTTCACCCGCAAGGGCTTCGTCGATTTCCCGGAATATTTCGAGGAGCGGCTCGTACATTCTCAGTCCGATCCAGATGACCCGGGGCCTCTTCTGATCAGGGAAAACACCGGTCCCATTCAGGGAAAAGGACAAAGCAGAGTGCCTGCCGGCGATCTCCCTCAGGTGCTCCGAGAGGGGGCTGACCATACTCTCGTCGATCGAGCCGAGGAATTTCAGAGTGAGGTGGAGGTTCCGGGGGGTCACCCATTTCACATCCGCGCCCGTTTTCCTGAGGCCGTCGATCAGCTCACCGACGGCCTTCTTGATCTCCTCATTCAATGAAAGCGCAATGAAACTCCGTATGCTCATCTGATTTCCTGTGCAGGGGGACCGCTCTTCTTCACCTGTTCATAGAGGAACATGAGCGCTTCCCGGGCGGCCTGTTCCTTGATGCTCCTGCGGTCCCCTGAAAACTGCATGCCCTTTGATATCGTGCCTTCCCGCGAGGCAACGGCGAAGAAGACAGACCCTATGTCCTTGCCTTCCAAAGCTGTCGGGCCGAGATTACCGGTGGAGGACAATGAAAAATCGGTTTTCCTGATTCTCCGGATGCCCTCAGCCATCTGGCGTGCCGTTTCCTCGCTGACCACGCCGTTCTTCACGATGGTGACCTTGTGCACGCCGATCAGCTGCATCTTTGAGGGGGCCGAGTAGGTCACCATAGCCGAGTCAAAAGAGTCTGATGCCCCCGGCACATCGGTGATCATGTCTGCGATGAGCCCGCCGGTGCATGATTCGGCGACAGAGAGAGTTAATCTCCGTTCCCTAAATAAGTCAGAGAGCTGCTTCAGAAAAGGTTCAATATCTTTGTGCATAGGACAACGGAAATATACGCATATACGCCGGCCAGCAGGTCATCCATCATCACTCCGAGTCCTCCTTTGAAGAGCGTCTCTGCAGACCTGATGGGCGGCGGCTTGAGTATATCGAAACATCTGAATAAAAGAAAGGCCAGAATGAGATTAACGACATTCATATCGAGGAACATCATGGATGCGAAGTATCCGGCAAGTTCATCGATGACAACCTGGCCGGGGTCCTTTTTCTTGAAGTGGATTTCCGCGAAATGGGATGATATGATGCCGACCACAAAAATGAGGAGGGTAATCGCCATGAGGGGAAGGCGGTCCGGCCTGGCCAGAAGGAGAATCAGGAATCCCGCAGCAGTGCCGAAGGTGCCGGGCGCGAAGGGAATATGGCCTATGGGGCCGAGGGTAGCGATGTGTCTCAGCAGCGATGAAGCCCTGTCGAGTGTTCGCAATGTCATGGTTTGGTATAAAAAACTTCCCTCATTATAATGATTACTATAGAGAAATGTGAATAGAACCCATTTCAAAATCAGTTTTACGTAAGAAAACTGTCATGCCCGCGAAAGCGGGCATCCGGACAGGCCCGAAAACACTCGATTCCCGTTTGCACGGGAATGACAACCAGAGGCCTGACAATACACAGACGAATCCGTTGTTGCAAAAAAACTGATATCAGTGTACTTTTAAAGAGAATTAGTCTTGTATACGCGGTGCATGAATGAAGGAAGGAGAAGTTATGATGAAAATACCTTCAATGTTGATATTTCTCGCGGTCTTGCTCTCGGGATGTGCTCAGAAGAGGGCCCCGGTGATAATACCCGAGGAGACCGGACAGCACATGAAGAGCCTCACGCAGATTACCTTTGACGGCGACAATGGTGAGGCCTATTTCAACTGGGATGACCAAAAGCTCATTTTCCAGTCCAACAGGGGCGGGTATGCCTGTGACAAGATCTGGGTTATGAACGTCGACGGATCGGAAAAGCATATGGTGAGTCCTGACCATGGAGCGGACACCTGCTCCTTTTTCTTTCCTGACGGAAGAATCGTATTTGCCTCGACGAGCCACCTGCCCGGTGATTGTCCGCCGAAACCTCAAACCCCGGCCAATGCACGATATGTATGGCCGCTCTATCCCTATGATATCTTCACGGCGGATGCGGATGGTTCGAATCTCATGAGGATAACGGATAATCCGAAGTACGATGCAGAACCGGTCGTCTCCCCTGACGGAAAACAGATCGTATTCGGATCACAGAGAAATGGAGATTTCGACATCTATATTATGAATATTGATGGTACCGACGTCCGGCGATTGACCGACCGGACCGGATACGACGGCGGGCCGTGGTTTTCCCCTGACGGCAAGAAGATCGTCTGGCGCGCCTGGTATCCGGAGACCGACGACGAGATCGCACGTTGGCGGGATTGCATGGAAAAGGACTATATCATTGCGGTGCCGCTTGATCTATGGGTTATGAATGCCGACGGCTCAGACAAGACGAGGCTCCTCCACAACGGCGCAACAAACTGGGCGCCGTCCTGGCACCCTGACGGGAAGAGGATCATCTTTTCGAGCAACATGGATGACTGGCACGATGACATCAAGGCATTCGGCCATAACTTCGAGCTCTATCTGATCAACAGCGACGGAACAGGCCTCGAACGGTTGACTTACAATACGGTCTTTGACAGCTTTCCGATGTTCTCCCATGACGGGAAAAAACTGGTCTTTGCCTCGAACAGAAACCCCAAGAAGCCGCGAGACACGAATATCTTCATCGCGGACTGGGCGGAGTAGGGCGCATTACTGCGTAAGAGCATTTCGAAAATCTCTACGCAGAGAACCTCTTCTGATACATTATTACTTAAGGATTGTATGAAACTACGGATCACTTTTGCGATCATTATTATTTCGGCGTCCGTGATGTTCCTGCTTTGGGTGGGTTGTGATTCTTCGGAGAAGCCGAAGAAAATTAGCCTGAAAGACGTCATTACTGAAGCGGAGCTGAACGGGCATGCGCGCGAGAACGGTGAGGACGTGTTGTGGTTCGGGTTTGACCTCCGTTCGAGCCCGCAGGAAGACGCGCGGCAATACCTTCCGTTTCTTCAATATCTTTCCAATGCCACGGGGTACCACTTTGAGCTCTTCTTCATCCCGAGGGGAGAGAGCATCGTGGACAGTTTGGGCTCCGGCGGAATACAGTTCGCCGCCGTAGGAGCGGGCACCTACATCCAGGCGCGCGAGAAATACGGGGTGGTGCCGCTTGTCCGTGGCGTGAACAGCCTGGGAAAGGCTGAGTACTGGTCGGTCATTATCGTGAAACCCCACAGCCCCATCCGGAAGATCGCCGACCTTCGCAACAAGCGGTTCGCCTTCGGTGACGTCACTTCAACCCAGGGGTATCTGATCCCGAGGATCGCCCTTGCCCAGAACGGCATAAGACTGAGTGATCTTCGCACGTATTCTTACACGGGCTCACACCGCAACTGCGCGAATGCAGTGCTGTCCGGCCGTTCCGACGCGTGCGGCCTGCAGGATACTATGGGCATGGCGCTTGCGAAGAAGGGACTCGTGAGGATCATCTTCACCTCTGAATACTATCCATCGAGCGGTATCGCCGCCAACAAAAATATCCCACCCCAAATGCTGGTCAAGGTCAGAAAGGCGCTGATTGACTTCGATCCCGAGGGCAGCCATGCTGCAGGACTCTACCACTGGGACAAGACCGAGATGCCCAAAGGGTTCACGCCGGCGGAAGACGGCGATTATGCAGAGCTTCGCGCGTGGGCCAAACGGCTCGGATATTTTTCCGAGATCAAGGGCGGGCAAACCCCATGAGACTGCAAACGAAAATGATCATACTCATCATTGCCATCGGTACGGCAATCGTAATCCTCTTCGGCATTCTCGTGGGAAGACCGATGCTCAGAAACGTGGATGATGATTTCAGAGACCGGGGAGTTATTCTCGCCGATACCACGGCTGAACTCATCACGAACAACGTGATAAACCGGGAAGTTCTCCCGACCCTCGAAAACATCAGTGATATTCTCGAGCGGTCGAAGGACGTGGAATATATCTATGTGGTGGGGTTTGACGGCAATGTTCTGGCGCATACATTTAAAGGCGGGTTTCCCCGGGACTTTGCCGCTCTGCTTGACGAAGACATCAGGGATGTTGTCCCGCGGTTCAGGAGTTTCCTGACCGAAAAGGGCCCGGTTCTGGACGTGGAGCGAAATCTCATCGGCGGCATGCGGGCGCGCATCAATATCGGCATCAACCAGGGCCCTCAATACGCCCTCATTGACGACATGCGAAAGAACATTCTCGGAGCAGCGCTCGGGATCATGGTGCTGTCCATCCTCATTGGAGTTGTCCTCAGCAAGCGCATCGCACGACCTCTGGACAATCTTGCCCGGTCTATGAAGGCCTTCGGGGAAGGCCGCGTGGATGTCTCCGGGATCGTTGTTTCGAGCGGAGGCCTCGAAGTGAGACAACTGGCCGACTCCTTTAACCGCATGATTTCGGAGCGCAGACTTGTGGAAAAGGACCTCCGCGAGACGGAGCACCGGTTCAGAGAGCTCTTTAACCGGGCGGCGGATGCCGTTATTCTGCATGATTACGAAGGGAAGATCATCGATGCGAATGCACAGGCGTGCTCTGACCTTGGATATTCATATGAAGAGATCCTGAGCCTCAATCTCGTTGACATCGAAACAAGCTTTGATATGGATGCCGTCCGAAAAATATGCCAGACCGTAAGGTACGATGCACCCCTCACACTCATGGGTGTGAGCCGGCGCAAAGACGGAACAACCTTTCCTGCGGAAGCCCGCATCAGTTTGTTCGAGTGGAGCGGGCAGCAGCTTCTGCTCGCCTCCATCCGCGACATCAGCGAACGGGTCAAGGCCGAGGAAGAAATTGAGAAGGCCAATGCGAGGCTGCAATTTCTCCTGAGCGCCAGCCCTGCGATGATCTACACCTGCGATGCAGGCGGCGGTTGGGCCGCCCGGTTTGTGAGCAAAAACATCAAGGACATCCTCGGCTATGATTACCACGAGAACCTTGAAAATCCGACATTCTGGATCGACCGTGTCCATCCGGAGGACCTGGCGCGCGTCCTGGCGGACCTTGACCGTTTGCTTGCCGATGGCAGTCTTGTCCATGAATACCGGTTCCTCCATAAGAACGGCACGTACCGATGGATGCACGACGAAGCAAAGATCATACGCGACGCTGAAGGAAAACCTCTCGAGTGCATCGGCTATTATGTAGACGTCACAGAGCGAAAAAGAATGGAAGAGGAGCTTTTCAGGGCCGAGAAGCTGGAATCCCTCGGCATCCTTGCCGGCGGTCTTGCCCACGACTTCAACAACATTCTGACCGCGATCCTGGGCAATATTTCCCTGGCCAGGCACAACATTGCCGACCAGGATGCCAAGGCGGACCTGCGGCTGGAGGAAGCGGAGAAAGCTGTTCTCCGTGCGCGGGACCTTACCCAGCAGTTGCTCACCTTCTCCAAAGGCGGAGCGCCGGTAAAAAAGACGGTCTCTCTCCGGGGAGTTCTCAATGATTCAGCCAGCTTCGTCCTCAGGGGCTCAGACGTCAAATGCGAGATTACGGTTCCGGACGACGCATGGCCCGTGGAGGCCGACGAAGGCCAGCTCAGCCAGGTGATCAACAACCTCGTCATCAATGCCGACCAGGCCATGCCTGGCGGAGGTATCATCCGGATACAGTGCGAAAATACCGTTATTTCACGGGACGGAGGACTGTCGCTCGATCCCGGGAGGTACGTCACGATATCGGTCAGGGACGAGGGAACCGGTATTGCGGAAGAGCATCTCGATAAGATCTTCGAGCCCTTTTTCACGACCAAGGAGAAAGGGAGCGGCCTCGGGCTCGCAACGAGCTATTCTATCGTCAAGAACCACGGCGGCATCATCACCGTTGAATCGGAGCAAGGGAAAGGGTCCACCTTCAGTATCTATCTCCCTGCTTCGGACAAGGCGATTCCGGCTGCTGAAGCCGGTGATGAGAGCCCCATCGGCGGGAAGGGAAGGATTCTCCTCATGGACGATGAAGACATGATCCTCGATGTGGGGAAAGAGGCGCTGTCGCATCTGGGGTATGAGGTAGAAGGCGCTCATGATGGAGATGAGGCGGTTGCACGTTACCGGGAAGCGAGACAGTCAGGCCGTCCCTTCGATGCCGTTATCATGGACCTTACCATCCCCGGCGGTATGGGCGGCAGGGACGCAGTCCGGAAAATCCTTGAAATAGATCCAGCGGCAAAGGTGATCGTTTCGAGCGGATACTCCAATGATCCGATCATGGCGGACTTCAAGACATTCGGCTTCAGCGGCGTCGTGTCCAAGCCCTATAAGATCCAGACGCTCAGTAAGGCGCTGCATGATGTGATGGCAGGGACAGACGAATAGAAAAATAGGCGGCCCTCATCACGTGACTCATCTTCTCCGGACATCTTCATTGCGGATTGGGTAAAATAATCGTAATATCCCGGCAATCAAATATGTCATGCCCGAATGTTTCTATCGGGCATCCAGGACCCTTGATTTTCCGGAGACGACATCTGGATTCCCGCTTTCGCGGGAATTACGACTTTATGTATGATTTACAGAGTGATAAGACCATGAAAAGACGAATCCCCTCTATTATTTG
>JBLNHB010000287.1:0-3943 GCA_050268805.1 bacterium
CTTCAGGGCCGCTGCCATCGAGCAGCTCGAAATATGGGCAACGAGGACGGGAGCCCAGATTGTAAAGCACCAGCAGAATTCAGACCCTGCCGCAGTCGCATTCGATGCGGTGGAGGCGGCGAGGGCGCGAAACATCGACTGCGTGCTCATCGATACCGCCGGGAGGCTCCACACCAAGACCCCGCTCATGGACGAGCTCAAAAAGGTGAAGCGAGTGGTCGCTAAGGCGATGAAAGATGCGCCTCATGAAACGATTCTCGTGATCGATGCGACGACCGGCCAGAACGCACTGCGTCAGGCGCATATGTTCCATGATGCGGTGGGTGTGACTGCTGTCGCCCTCACCAAGCTCGATGGAACATCAAAGGGCGGAATCGTTTTTGCTATCAAGAAGGAACTCAACTTGCCGGTGAGACTCGTCGGTGTGGGCGAGGGAGTGGACGACCTCATCGATTTCGACCCCGGCGATTTCGTCGATGCGTTGTTTGAGTAGGAAGAAAGGGTCCAAGGGGTCGAGAATCCAAGGGTTCGAGGGGTCAAGGATCCAAGGGTTTAGGGACACGATACGCAACGCGTGATGCATTCATCATGAAGCACGAGCTGAAAGAAATTATAATACTCTATCGATTTCAAGAAATTTTGGAGTCATGCCCGCTCATGTGGCCCCTTGGCCCCTGCCTTTACTGATACAGTCTCCTCATAAAGTCTATCCAGATCGGCAGGGCAGCGGTGGCGCCGGTCTCTTTGATACCGATCGGTTTATGGTCATCACGTCCGACCCATACGGCAAGGACGATATTGTCGTCGAAGCCCACAAACCACGCGTCGGTATAGTCATCG
Organism: bacterium; assembly: GCA_050268805.1. Classification (GTDB taxonomy): domain Bacteria; phylum Nitrospirota; class Thermodesulfovibrionia; order Thermodesulfovibrionales; family BMS3Bbin05; genus JBLNHB01. The sequence continues at coordinate 841 of JBLNHB010000287.1, forward strand.
GTAGTTCCTGTTTTTCCATACACCTGACGCGGCAGGCTCCTTGCCATCTGGCCGGTCCCCTCCGTGACAACGGACCTCAGCACTGATTTCAGTTCAAGGAGCACGCCTTCATCAATGATCCGCTCCGAGCTCTCGACCGGTTCCTCGATGGTCAGTCCGTTCCGGTCGGTGATTTTTTCAAAAAACACCGGCAAGGTCTTCTTTCCGTCGGCAAATACCTTGAAAGCATAGGCTAGCTCCATGGGGCTGACGTCGGCAGCACCGAGGGCGATCGTGAGATAGGGCTTGAGATCGCTCGTAATGCCGGTTGCCCGCGCGGTCTTGATGACCCGGTCGATCCCGATCTGATCCGCGAGGCAGGCGGTTGCCGCATTCAATGAATGGGCGATGGCATACCGAAGCGTCACTTCGCCCTCATACCTTCCGTAGTAGTTTTGCGGAGCCCAGAGCTCGCCGGGCTCATTCCCCTGAAACATGATCTCTTCATCCGTGATCTTGTCGTCCGGCGTCAAACCGGCGTTGAACGCCGCCAGATACACAAAGGGTTTGAAGGTTGAGCCGGGCTGACGCATCGCCTGGGTCGCCCTGTTGAACTGCGATGTCCAGAAGTCGGTGCCGCCCACCATCGCCCGTATCTTTCCCGTTGATATCTCGATCGCAAGGAGCGCCGCCTGCATGCCGGGGGCCGTCCTCTTCTCGACGAGTTCCACCCCCTTCGTGATGGCACTCTCGGCAATCTGCTGCATCCGGTAATCGAGGGTCGAGTAGATTTTCAACCCTTCGGAGTAGAGCTGATCCTTGTAGTTCTCCTCGACCTTCTGCCTGAGGAACTCCACAAAATAGGGCGCATGGTATTTCCTCCTGAAGGGCTTGTCCGGAAGGGGATCTGCGATGGCGACAGAATACTGTTCTTCGGATATGAAGCCATGCTCGAGCATCTTGATGAGTACGATGTTCCGCCGCCGCAGGGATTTCTCGGGATTCATGAAGGGAGAATAGGTGCCGGGTGATTTCGGGAGCGCCGCAAGGAGAGCGGCATCAGACACGGTCAGGTCGTCAACGCTCTTGCCGAAATAGGTCTGCGCGGCAGCGACAATGCCGTACGCCTGAGTCCCGAAGTACGCCTGGTTCAGGTAGAGGCCGATGATTTCATCTTTTGTGTACCTCCGCTCGATCTGCACCGAGAGAGCGATCTCCCGCACCTTTCGCATGATGCTCTTCTCGGGTTTCAGGAAGAGCATCTTCGCGAGCTGTTGGGTGATGGTGCTGGCGCCCTGGACATAGCCGCCTGCCTTGATATCGTGGTAGAGGGCTCCGATGATCCTCCTGAAATCGATCCCGTGGTGCCGGTAGAACCTGATATCTTCAATGGAGATGAATGCGTTCTTGACATAATCGGGGATCCGGAAATAGGGAATGAATGTCCGCCGTTCAAGGTAGTATTCGGCAATGATCTGTTTGTCCTCGGAATAGACTTTCGACGATTCCGCGGGGGTATATTCTTCGAGCGATTCGATGCGCGGCAGGTCCGACAGCGACCAGAATATGGATCCGCCCAGCATGCCGAGCAGGATGCCCCCGAGAATGATCATGACCATGCGGTGCTTCTTGATATAGTCAACGGCGCGATCTCGTGCTGTGGGTTGCTGTTCCACTGATTATCCTTGCTTCCTGCTCTTGAGCTACAGGGTCCCGCTGACCCTGCATGGAAATTCATTATTATACCTAATCCGGGCACTCAAATGAGAATCGCAATTGCACTTCCGGGGAATCCGGCCGGATACGCAAGACACTAATCATTTTTTCGTGCTGCGAGGAACCCCTCTCTGAGGATGACCGTAAAGACAACGGTAAATCCGACGAGCACTCCCATGAGATTGATGAGCTTCAGGAGAGCCAGGACAAGGATGATCAGGAAGAGCACAACAAGCCGGAAAGCACTGAAGAAGAGGAGCTTCAGAAACGACCTCTCCACATTGATCATTCCCTCAACGCCCCACGTGAGCGCCATGTGGTTTGCCAGGCCGAGCGCGCCCCCGAGAAGCACGCTCAGCGGAAACTTCTTCCATTCAAAAAAAGCTGACACCCCTGCGGCAACGATCAGAAGAGGGATTGAGAGCTTATAAATTCTCTTTTCCATTTTTTCCTGCCTCTCGCGCCGCCGTCCTGAAGAGCTGGATGAAACCCGAAATAATGCCGAGTATCAGAAAAATGAGCGTAAACCAGGGCGACGTCTTCAGGAGTTTGTCGAGGCCGTACCCCATCGCGAGTCCCACGAACGTGGAGACAACCATGTTGATGCCGACCTGGCTCGCAGCGAGAATCTCCCTGAGGATGCCCCTGTCCTGCTTATTCTGGCTCATAGGACAACTCTTCGTATTCGGAGAGGACATAGTCTTTGGTGACCGCTGCAACCTCGCGATAGAATTCCGTTCCTGCAGATTCATAGAGGTCATCGCAGAACTGCGGTACCCACTGGACCGCATGGTCCCGCAGAAATTCCCTGAGCGGTTCCTTCTTGCCCGCTTCTATGAGGTAGCTGATGAAAAAGAGCTCCGCCGCGATATGGTCGGGAATGACGTTCTCATCCTCAAGAATCAGCCCCTCCCTGAGATAAGCATTGTAGACGCCTGATGCGACATCATCGGGAACCACCGGCGAATCGGATATCCTGGCATAGGCTGACTCATAGGGAATGAGGTGCGACTTCGGATTATAAAAAAGCGTGGAGAAATCGGCCGCGATATCCTCTATCGACTCCTGGAGGTCGAGCTGGAACACCTCCTGGAAATGCTCGACCGCTTCAAGGGCAGGTTCGTCCAGCAGCAGTGTCGCGAGGAGCTTGTAGGTTTCAGCGCGTTCAACACGCCTGTCGTCCGATTCCATAGCTCATTATAGCTGAATGATCTGAAAAAACTCATAATGTGGATCTCATCTCCTAATGGAAACCTATGAAACCGGGCTCACAAACGTGACCATCGAAAAACCGATATTTCTAATTTTGCTTGACAAAACGGAAATTCTTTATTGACAATTGAAATGTTTGTTGTTAGAATTTTCTCAAATCCACCAATCCAAGCCAGGGGTATAATGAAACGGCGCG
>JBLNHB010000288.1:0-3974 GCA_050268805.1 bacterium
AGATCGTGCTCATGACCGATGCCGACGTGGACGGCGCCCATATTAGGACGCTCCTCCTCACCTTCTTCTACCGCCAGATGCCCGAGGTCATTGAGCGGGGGCACTTGTATATAGCCCAGCCACCCCTCTTTAAAGTAAAAAAGGGCAAGATGGAACGGTATATTCAGAATGAGGTGCAGCTCCAGGACATGCTCTTCGATATCGCGGCGGAAGAGATACAGATTAAGACCAAGGACAAGGAAATCAAGGGCAAGGCGCTGATTCCCCACCTCAGGAAACTCACCGCATTCGAGAAGCTGATCAGCTGGTACGAGCGGAGGCGGAAAGACACGGACATTCTCAGGTTCATTCTTGGGGAAGAGATCACGGTGGAGACCGTGAAGAAGAAGGCGGACATGGACAGGCTGGTGGAGGACCTCCAGAAAAAGTTCAGGGAAATCAGGGTGTCCGAAGTGAAACTCGACGAGGAACATCAGACCTACAGTGTTCAGGTGAGGAGGCACACATATAAGATCGATATCGATTATGACTTTCTCAATTCTCCCGAGTTCAAGGAACTCCATGAGTTATACAGGGGCATTCGGGAACTCGGTGAACTACCCTATGCTGTGGTGAGCAAGGAAGAATTGAGAGAATTCGGAGGTACCCGGGAACTGATCGAGTTCGTCATGGCCGCGGCCAAGAAAGGACTCGCGATCCAGCGATATAAAGGGCTTGGCGAGATGAACCCCCACCAGCTCTGGGAGACGACGATGGACCCCGACAGGCGGACCCTTCTCCAGGTATCGGTGGAAGACAGTGTTTTCGCGGATGAGATCTTCAGTATCCTCATGGGGGACCAAGTCGAGCCGCGGAAGAACTTCATCACAAAGCACGCCCTTGAGGCGCAGAATATCGACATTTGATTCAACGAGCAGCCGGCGTATGGGGATCCGGAAGAAAAAAATTCTTTGGGCATGTCTTGTTCTCATCCTTGTCAGCGGCACTTTTCATGCACGCGCTGACGACCACCCTCTCGTATTGCCTGAAGGAGAAACAGGGCTCTGTGCAGCGCAGCCTGTCTCTGCTCCCATGTATGAAGGAGCGCGGCTGTCGGAGAGGTTCTTTGGTTTGCCCGGCCTCTCGAATGTCGGCAGGCTGGCGCCTGGTGTGTTCAGGGGTGCCCAGCCAGAGTCGGCGGGGTATGAAACACTGAAGAGGATGGGCATCAAAACCGTCATCAACCTCCGGTCGCAGCACAGCGAGAAAGGAGCAGTTGAATCTGCAGGCATGCAGTCGATTGAGCTTCCGATCAGCATGCTGGAGCATATGAAGCCCGAAACAGTGAAGGCCGTGATCGCCCTCATGACCGAACCGGCGAATCAGCCGGTTTATGTCCATTGCAAACTGGGACAGGACCGGACCGGTGTCATCATGGCGATTTACCGGATGGAAGTTGAGGGCTGGTCACTCGAAGATGCGGAGGCGGAAATGCAGTCCTTTGGGTTTAACGATGTGTGGTTTTATTTCAAGAACTATGTTCGCCAACAGAGGAAGAACCACAGCCCGGAAATGAAGAAGGATCAACGCAGTACGCAAGCTCAGTAGCGAAAAAGACATTTCCGCGCACTAGAAAAGAAGAGCTGGCGGGGCCACGAAAACCCCGGCAACCAATCCTCGGCAACGGGCTTTTTTTCTTCTTTGGGAAACCGCGATTTTGCTATAATGATACCCAGCCATGATCGGGCCGGGCAACAGAGAGCCGGAGAAGGGAGCCGATGTGTATAGAGCCTGGTTTCAATGCATTAATCCCCAGTGCAACGAGACCTATCCCCTGAATGCTATCGTCTACCGCTGTAAGAACTGCGACTCGCTCCTGGAAGTCCGGCACGACATCCAGGCCCTTGCCAACCGGAGCGCAAAAGCATGGATGAAGCTCTTCGAGGAACGCTACAAGTCAACGGAATGGCCCTACGGTTCTGGCATATGGGGCAAGAAGGAATGGGTCCTTCCCCAGATCAACAACGATAATGTTGTCTCCCTCTATGAAGGGGGCACGAATCTCTTCTGGGCCGAGCGGTTCGGCAAGATGGTCGGCATTGACAACCTTTGGCTCAAGCTTTGCGGCAACTCCCATAGCGGCTCCTTCAAGGACCTCGGCATGACCGTGCTCGTGTCCCAGGTCAAGCAGATGATCAGCGAGGGCGCGCCGATCCAGGCTGTTGCCTGCGCCTCAACCGGCGACACCTCGGCTGCACTGGCCGTGTACTGCGCTGCGGCTGGCATCCAGTCAGTGGTGCTGCTGCCCAAAGGGAAGATATCGATTGCCCAGCTCGCCCAACCCATTGCCAACGGTGCACTGGTGCTGTCCCTTGACACGGATTTCGACGGCTGCATGCGCGTTGTTCAGGAGATCACGAAGGACGAGACCTTCTATCTCGCCAACTCGATGAACTCCCTCAGGATCGAGGGGCAGAAGACCGTGGGGATTGAAATCGTCCAGCAGTTCGACTGGGAGGTGCCTGATGTGATCATTATTCCCGGCGGAAATCTCGGGAATGTCTCTGCCCTGGGCTCGGGCCTCCTGATGATGCGCGATCTGGGGCTCATCAGCCGCCTGCCGCGCATTGTTGTCGCCCAGGCAGAACGGGCCAATCCGCTCTACCGGTCATACCTTAGAAACTTTGAGAGCTTCGAACCGATCGAGGCGCAAAAGACCCTGGCAAGCGCGATCCAGATCGGCAATCCGGTGAGCGTGGAGAAAGCGATCAGGACCCTCAAGCAGTTCAACGGTGTGGTCGTGGATGCCACGGAGCAGGAACTGGCCGATGCCGCGGCGCTCGGAGACACCACGGGCATGTTCAATTGCCCCCACACGGGGGTCGCCCTTGCGGCGCTGATCAAACTTCTCAAAGCAAACACCATCGACAAGGCTGAGCATGTTGTGGTGATTTCAACGGCCCATGGCCTGAAGTTTACGGACTTCAAGGTGAAATATCACGAACGCAGCCTGGATTTCCCCTGCCGGTACGCCAATCAACCGATCGATTTGCCGCCGAGGGTGGATGCGGTCAAGGAAGCCCTCAGGTACGCATTGCAGAAAAGGAGAACAGCCAATGCCTGAGAAACCGTCGGCCAAGAAGAATTGGAGACCGGCAACCCTCGCGATTCACGGCCTAGACCGGGTGCACCATGCGCACTACGCGGTATCAACGCCGATCGTCCAGACCTCCAACTACTACTTCAACAATACCGATGAGGTGTACGAGTTCATGAAGGCAAAGAGCGAGGGGCAGGTGATTCGTGAGCACGAATATGGCCGCTACGGCAATCCCACCCAGCAGGAGTGCGAACGCAAACTCGCTGCCATTGAGGGATCGGAACGAGCGGTGATGTTCTCCACGGGAATGGCGGCCGTGATCCTGACGCTCATGACCTACATGCGCCGCGACGGCCATATTATCTTCACCAATGATTGCTATCGCCAGACGCGCGACTTCGCGTCGAACCTGCTCGCCGAGTTCGGCATCCAGGTCTCCCTCGTGGACCCGAATGCCGAGGCGATCGAGAAGGCGATCCGGCCTGCCACCAACATCATCTTCACCGAATCACCGACCAATCCCTATCTCCGGGTGCTCGATCTGCCAGCAGTAGTGCGTGTTGCCAAGAAGCACAAGGTGCGAACTATTATCGATGCCACGCTCGCAACACCGTACAACATCAAGCCGATCGAGCTGGGTGTCGATGTTGTCATCCATTCCGCCACCAAATATCTCGGCGGCCATAATGACCTCCTTGCCGGCGTTGCCCTCGGCAGCAATGAGCTGCTCACCGACCTCTATCGCATGCAGCGGATGATCGGCGCCACCCCGGGCCCGCTCACCTGCTTTCTCCTGGAGCGGGGGCTCAAGACCTTTGGGATGCGCATGGAGCATCACAACAAGGCCGGCCTTGCTATTGCCCGGATGCTCGAGTCTCACCCGAAGATCGAAAAG
>JBLNHB010000289.1:0-18346 GCA_050268805.1 bacterium
CAAGTTCAGAATGACCTGACAACGGAAATAAAAAAGGCGGGGCGAAACGCCCCGCCTTAAAAAGCTTTTGATTCGGTAATTAGAAGCTCAGCTGAATGCCGTGGCGTACCGCCCACATTTCGTTATCATCGCCGACTGTGTCTTTGTAAAAGTCGCCGGCTGCCAGGTAGCCGCCCTCAACCCAGTAGGTGAGGTTCTTGGCAAGCTTGTAGGCAATCTTTGCGTCGAGTTCATATCCGATGAAATCATCAGCTTCTGTGCCAGCGCCCGGAAGTCCTGCAGGAATATTCTGTGGCTCCGTTGCCATCAGATAGTAGATTGCCGCATAGTAGCTGAGGGGCTCGGTGATGGTGCCGGATGCAGCAAGCTTTCCATAGGTCGTGTTTGCGAGACCGCCGTACTGACCAATTGCACCAAGCTTATCCGCCGCAACTGCGATTCTGTAGTCATAGACATAGGTATAGTGCTGGTCTGAGCCAAGGGAAGTGATGAACCTGGAGAACTCATCGTCCGTTGCATCATCATCTCCGGTACCCACCGCAAACTCACCGGTGAGCTTCAGAACGGGTGCGAGTTTAACGTCTGCGCCGAGGAGGACTGCATAGCCCTTCACATCGAGTTCGCCGGCAGTGTCCCTGGCAAGCTTTCCGGCTTGATATTCAATGTCGCCATAGATTCTGAGAATGGCTACATTCACATCACCCCGTACGCCGACGTTGTAAACATCAGACGGCTTAAAACCAAATGAAGACCCTTTATTAATCACCACCCAGGTCACGTCGCCGCCAATGCTGAACATGTCGCTCTTGTATCCAGCGAGGGCAACATAGGCATCCTGGTCTTTCGAGTTTGACCCAGCGTTACCAGCAGTAGCAGCAGTATAATCAGGGAAAACACCCGAAAGCCCCTCCTCAAATTTTATGGTGAGAGCCGCGATCTCGAGCCCTTTTGTCGGCGTCGCGAATACCATGATCGCGTCATCGCCGAACTTGGTATGGTCGAAGAAGAGCTTGTTGCCGAGGGCAAGGGGCATATGGCCGACCTTCAGGCCCGCAAATTCGGTCTTGTATATGATCCATGCCTCGAGAAGAGTGAGGTCGCCCCTCTTAGAATTGCCGCCCGTATAGGTTCCCTTTGCGGCCGCGTTACCATCAATAAAGTTTCCGTTACTATCGAGAGACGTCGACTTGCCCCAATAATAGATATCATTGTTATCCACGGTGCCTGACTCAACATGGATGCGGCCTGAAACATTCGGACCAACCTGGGCATCCACGCTCAGCCTTACCCTGCCGTCATAGTATGACTTGATGGCATCCGCTGAAGGGCTCAATTTTTCTCCCGCGCCCCTGAACCGGATGTCTCCGCCGAGAGTGATCTGGGTGTCGCCCTTTGCCACGACCGACTGTGTGTCGACCGGAATCTCGGCATGGATGGCGAACGCCGCCGCCGCAAAGCCTAAAACAAAAATCATGCTTGTGATTATTGCCAGATATTTCTTCAATTCCTAACCCTCCTTCGTTTGAGGTTAGTGGTTCTCCTGCCAAGAGCAGGATACTCGCTATGCGTCTTTACCCCTTCGCACATCTCTGTCTTTCTCCCTATCACCTCCCGTTCATTCAATTTTTGCTACAAACATGATACACGAAAAGAAAACTTTTTTCTACTTTATATTTACAACTATAAAGAACGGAATGATAACGATTTTAACTATAATTTTCCTAAACAATAAAAAGCAATACTGTTCTTAGAGAAAAGTAACCAAGGAAAAGCAATTACCATGCCTGAATTGCATCTTTGTATTTTTTATATAAAATATCACATACATAACAATCATTGAACTATCTATGATAGTCTGCCGCAGTGTGTTTTTTCTGCAACAGGTGTGGCATGAGTTCCATACAAACACTACCAGACGGAATACCAACTGTCAAGCAATAATCTCCTTGGTTGTCAGTCATTCCCGCGCAGGCGGGAATCCAATTTACTCACATCATCAAGCCGTCGTATAAATCTGTCCATTCTGGGTTGTGCTCATCGATGAGCCTGAGCTTCCATGCCCTGTTCCATTTCTGATCTGCCTCTCTCTCAAGAGCGCTGTTTCAGCATCCTTTGAAACTTCATAATAAACGGGCCGGTGCACTCCATATTTTTTTTTGAAACCCTCGAAGATGCCGTTTTTATGTTCATAAACCCTTTTTGGCAGATTCGAGGTTACCCCCACGTACAAAGTCCCTCTTTTCTTGCTGCAGAGAATGTAAACGTAAAAGTTTCCTTTCATGCACAGGTTTATAGAGAAAAAATGGATTCCCGCCTGCGCGGGAATGACGGCTCATGTTTTAGCTCTTTTACTCGCAAAAAGTTCCCCCATTTTTCCCAAAGAGTAACGACCTTATGATTGAAAACTTTTTTGCTTATCTTTAAATAGAGCTATCGTTGATTAGGCTCTATTTCCGGGGGGAGTTCCCGAAGACATCTTTTCCCGAACAAAGCTGTACCATCGTCTCTTTTTGTGATAAGATTTGATACGGCATGCCGGACAGGCGTCGGTCATTGCCGCTAGTCCGGCAACCCCCCTTAAGATAAGGGGGAAAGAGGGTTTAGAGAAAGATTCCCGACAAGCGGGAATGACACAAAAACGAAGAGATAATTATGTACACGGATATACGAGGTCTTTTTTGATTCAATAACGGAGGTCGTATGCAACTCGCAATAATCGGTCTCGGCAAAATGGGGATGAACATGGCGCGGCGGCTCATCCGCCGCAATCATGAGGTGGTGGCATACAACAGGACGCCGGATAAGATCAAAGAGATCGAGCGGGAGGGGGCAACCGGAGCGTACTCCCTCAAAGAGGTCGTGATCAAAGTCCACCCTCCCCGGATCATCTGGCTCATGCTTCCAGCAGGGAGTGTTGTGGAAGAGCACATAGAGCAGCTTGCATCCCTCCTTTCCGAGTGGGACATTGTCGTTGACGGCGGGAACTCCTATTATAAGGATTCGATCCGGCGATTCGGTTATCTCAAATCCAAAGGCATCGGGTTTATCGATGCGGGAGTCAGCGGAGGAGTTTGGGGACTGAAAAATGGATACTGCACGATGGCCGGCGGTGAACGGGAAGCGTTTGCCACGGTCGAACCCATTTTCAGGGACCTTGCCCCTCCCGACGGATACATGTATTGCGGAGGCCCTGGAGCGGGCCATTTTGTGAAGATGGTCCACAACGGCATCGAATACGGCATGATGCAGGCATATGCGGAGGGATTCGAGATACTCAATGCCTCGCCCTACCGGGAAGAATTGAATTTCTCCCGGCTTGCCCATCTCTGGGGCCAGGGAAGCGTTGTTCGCTCCTGGCTCCTCGAGCTTCTCGAGAGCGCTTTCAAAGGAGACGACAGGCTTTCCACGATACGAGGATATGTCGAGGATTCCGGCGAAGGGAGATGGACCGTCAAGGAGGCGATCGATCTTGGCGTGCCTGCCGGTGTTATCGCGCTCTCGCTCATGAGACGTTTTAGGTCGAGGCAGGACGAGTCCTTCGGCGACAAAGTGATCGCAGCCCTCAGGAACCAGTTCGGAGGGCATGAGGTGAAGAAGAAAAAGGGGGTTGGGGATTAGGGATTGGTAAATTTATAAAGCAAAAAGCAAAAATCAAAAAGCAAAAATTAGAAAGTATAAAGCGATGAAGGAAGAAACACTCACCGGAGATAATGTGTGCGCCATTGACGCTGTTGACAAGCCCTTCGGCCTCGTCATCTTCGGCGCTTCGGGCGACCTCACCAGCAGGAAACTGATTCCCTCCTTCTTCAACCTTTTCAGGAACAGCCTCCTTCCTGACACGTTCTTTGTCCTCGGCACAGCTCGATCGGAACTCTCGGACGGCGACTTCCGGTCGCAGATGAGGGAATGGGCCGGCAAGTCAGAGGGGGAATCCTTCGACAGCAGGAAATGGGAGGATTTCTCCGCGCATCTTTTTTATCTGCCAATCCAGTACGACAGGCTTGATTCGTATGAAGGACTTTCAGCAGCCGTAACGGATCTCGAGAAAAGAACAGGGTCAAGGGGCAGCAGGGTTTTCTATCTCGCCACCCCGCCGGATATCAACGATGTCATCATCGCAAATATCGGGAAGGCGGGTCTTGCCGGAAAAGACTCTCCCGAGCGGATCGTCGTGGAGAAACCCTTCGGCACGGACCTTGCCTCTGCGAAGAGACTGAATGATCTTCTCCTGCAATACTTCAGCGAGGACCGGATATTCCGCATCGACCACTATCTCGGCAAGGAGACGGTCCAGAACATCCTTCTCTTCAGGTTCGCCAATTCGATTTTCGAGCCGCTCTGGAACCGGAGCCATATCGACCATGTGCAGATAACCGTCTCCGAGACCATCGGGGTCGGCCACCGGGCGGGATATTATGAGCGGTCGGGGGTGCTCAGGGACATGTTCCAGAACCATATGCTCCAACTCCTCTCCCTCGTGGCGATGGAGCCCCCGAACGTGTTCACGGCGGGCCAGGTGAGGGATGAGAAGGTAAAAATATTCCATGCCATACGGCCGCTCAGCATCGCCAGGATTCAGGACCAGATCATCCTCGGCCAGTACACGAAGGGCACGATAGACTGTCGCGAAGTACCGGGCTATCGGGAAGAGGAAGGCGTATCCCCTGATTCGAGGACACCCACCTATGCCGCCTGCAAAATCTTCATCGACAACTGGCGGTGGGAAGGGGTCCCCTTCTATCTCCAGACGGGCAAGAGGCTCCCGAAGAAGGTCTCCTGGATATCGATCCATTTCAGGCAGGCTCCGGGACGGATGTTCAAGGACCTTCCGGTGAATGTACTTCCGAACGTGCTCACCTTCGTGATCCAGCCGGAGGAGGAGATCATTCTGCGGTTCCAGGCAAAGGTGCCCGGCTCACGGGTCTGCATCAGGGATGTGGACATGCGGTTCTCGTACAAGGAGCACTATGTCTTCCTGCGCCTCGACGCCTATGAGCGCGTGCTGCTGGACTGTTTTTCCGGACAGCAGCTCCTCTTTGTCCGGCAGGACGACACCGAGGCGGCATGGAGATTCCTCACCCCGGTCCTCGAAACCCTTGATTCAGCCCGGCATCACCGCATCCCTGTCCATGGCTACCCTGCCGGCACCTGGGGTCCGAAAGAGGCGCAGGACCTTCTCCTGCGCGACGGCAGGAGCTGGAAAGTCGCTTGAATGGCCGGACGGGCGATCAAGATATTCCCCTCAGTTGATGAACTCACCGGTTTCGCTGCATCCACCATCATAGATATCATCATCCTCGGGACAAGACGCGGACGGCGGACGAGCATCGCTCTCTCGGGAGGAACGACTCCGCGCGCCGTCTATGAAAAGCTTGCCGGCATTTCGCGCGCCGGAGCGCTCGACTGGAAGGCAGTGCACCTCTTCTGGGGAGACGAACGGCTTGTACCCCCGGACAATGCCGGCAGCAATTACCGCATGGCGCGCCAATCCCTCATCTCCCGGATTCCCATTCCTCCGGAGAACATCCACCGTATCAGGGGAGAACTGTCAGCCGGGGAGGCAGCAGAACGGTATGAAGGTGACTTGAGGGATTTCTTCGGCGCTGTCGGATTCCCCGCCTTTGATCTCGTCCTGCTCGGATTAGGCGCGGACGGCCATACTGCTTCGCTCTTCCCCCATTCATCCGCATTGAAGGAACGGCAGCGATGGGTCACCACGGCAGAAAGCGGAGGGATGCAGAGAGTCACACTGACCCTGCCTGTACTGAACTCTGCTGAGCACGTCATTTTCATCGCATCAGGAAAAGAGAAAGCGGAGGCTGTTTTCAGGACCCTCTCCGGACCACAGTCGCCTGAAGACCGTCCCGCAGAGGGCGTCAACCCAATCCGGGGAAATGTTCTGTGGCTCCTTGACAAGCGCGCCGCTTCGCTCCTGGGAGGCTCATGAAGATGCTCTCTACTGATGTCTGGAGCTTTTCTTTTTGTGTATAATTGGGATTACTATTATTTCGGCAATTAAACATCATTTTTGTCGTTCCGGGCTTGACCCCCGTATCTATTTCCGGGCAGGCCGGAATCCGGTATCCCCTTCACGTCCTCCCTTGGCAAGGGGCGATACAGAGGGATGGATTCCCGCTGGAGCTTACCCTCGTGAAAACGGGGGCGGGAATGACAGCTTTTTCGGTATTTATTTGTCGATATAGTAATAATCCAAAAACCGTTGAAAGGAGAAACACATGAAGTCACCCGTATTCGCTGTGCTCTGTCTGGTATTTCTGGCAAGTCTGGCAATCGCCGAGGAAAAGAGCGTGTTCAAAAGCGAGAAAGAGAAAATCAGCTACAGCATCGGCATGGATATCGGCAACAATATGAAGAAACAGTCGATCGACATCGACCCCGACACCCTCGCAAAGGGGCTCAAGGACTCTTTCTCAGGGGGAAAGACCCTCTTGACAGAAGAGGAGGCGCGGGAAACACTCAATGCATTCAGGAACCAGATGATGGCAAAGCAGCAGGAGCAGGTCAAGGCAGCCGGGGAGAAAAACAAGAAGGAAGGCGAGGCATTCCTTGCCGCTAACAAGAAGAAGGAGGGCGTAAAAACAACACCGAGCGGTCTTCAGTATAAGATCGTCAAAGATGGCACCGGGAAAACTCCGAAAGCGACAGATACCGTGACCGTCAATTACCGGGGAAGATTAATTGACGGGACCGAGTTCGACAGCTCTTACAAACGCGGCCAGCCGGCAACATTCCCGGTGAACGGCGTGATAAAAGGCTGGACCGAGGCGCTCCAGATGATGAAGGAAGGCGCGCAGTGGGAGCTCTTCATTCCTTCCGATCTCGCATACGGCGAACGGGGCGCTCCCGGAGGCTCCATCGGTCCCAACAGCGTGCTCATCTTTGACGTTGAGCTCATTTCAATAAAGTAAGATTTAAAATTCTAAGGGAGATTTGACTTCAGGTCAAATCTCCCTTTTGTTACAAATCCCGAACCCCAAAACCCGAATCCCGCCCTCCAAAACTACGCTTCTGCGGGAACCGGGACCGCTTCTTTCTCGTTGAGAGACTCACAGATCCGCGTGTCGAATTTCCCCTGCAGAAACCGCTCGTCCTGGAGGACCTTCTTGTGGAAGGGGATTGATGTCTTGATTCCTTCGATCATGAACTCATCGAGGGCCCTGAGCATTCTCTGGATAGCTTCGGTTCTCGTCTCACCATAGGCAATGACCTTGGCGACCAGGGAATCATACTGTGAGGGGACCGTCCATCCTGCATAGAGCGCCGTGTCGACCCGGATGCCGGTACCGCCGGGCTGATAGAAGAAGGTGACCTTTCCCGGGGAGGGCACGAAGTTCTTGGGGTCCTCGGCGTTGATCCTGCACTCGATGGCATGCCCGTGGGGCTTGATGGCGCTCTGTTTGTATTGAAGCGGCACTCCCGCCGCGATTTTGATCTGCTCCTTGACGATATCGATGCCGACGACCATCTCTGTTACGGGATGCTCTACCTGGACCCTCGTGTTGACCTCGATGAAATAGGGGTGATCATTCTCGTCGAGGACGAATTCGATGGTCCCCACATTGTTGTACTTCATGGCAAGCGCGGCCTTGATCGCATAATCGCCGAGCTTCTTCCGCAGCTTGTCGCTGATGACCGGAGAAGGGCTCTCCTCGATCATCTTCTGGTGCCTCCGCTGAACGGAGCAGTCCCGCTCGCCGAGGTGGATGACGTTCCCTTCGTTGTCGGCAATGATCTGGACCTCGATATGCCTGATGCTCGTCAGGTATTTCTCGATATAGAGATCGTCATTGCCAAAGGCGGTGAGAGATTCGCGCTGGGCGGTCGAGAAAGCTTTCTGCATCTCATCCTCAGACTGGACGATCCGCATGCCGCGACCGCCCCCGCCTGCCGACGCCTTGAGAATTACTGGATAGCCGACCTTCTTCGCTATTTTGAGCGCATCCTTGTCGGTCTTTACCACCCCGTCGCTCCCGGGGATGACCGGCACCGACTTCTTCTTGAGAAGCTGCCGGGCCCGCGATTTGTCGCCGCCGATCCGGATGCTCTCGGGAGAAGGACCGATGAAGGTGATGCCCGACTTCTTGCAGGCTTCGGCAAACTGGGGATTCTCGGAAAGAAACCCGTAGCCGGGATGGATCGCCTCGGAATCAGTGATCTCCGCAGCGCTCAGGATGACCGGGATATTCAGGTAGCTTGCTGCGGGAGAGGGGGGACCGATACAGACAGCTTCGTCAGCGATCTTTACATGGATAGATTCCTTGTCCACCTCCGAATAGACCGCCACGGTATGGATCCCGAGTTCCCTGCATGCACGGATGATCCGCACCGCGATCTCGCCCCGGTTGGCAATGAGAATTTTCTTAAAGAGGCTCATCCCCGTTCCCCCCCTTGCCTTAGAGCGGGTTGATGAGGAAGAGCGGTTCCCCGTACTCGACCGGCTGGCCGTTCTCGACAAGCACCCGCACCATGGTCCCGTCAATTTCGCTCTCGATCTCGTTCATCAGTTTCATCGCTTCAATAATGCAGAGGACCTGGCCCTTCTTCACCTCGCTGCCCATATCGACGAAGGGAGGGGCATCGGGAGAAGGAGAGCGGTAGAAAGTGCCGACAATGGGGGACGTGACGGTAAAGAGGCCGTGTGCCTCGCCCTCAGCAACAGCCTCCTCATGGATTTTTTTCAATGCATCGGGGTGCCGCTGGACCTCTTCTTCCGGAAGGTCAAAACGGGACGCGACCTTGCCCCGTTTGATTTTGATCTTTTCCCCGTCCTTCTCATAGCTGAACTCGGAGATATCGGTATTCTTCAGCAGCTTGAAGATCTTCCTGATCTCTTCCAATTCCATTATTTCACCCTCTCGATGTATTCCGACGTCCTCGTGTCAACCTTAATGATATCGCCCGCGTTGATATGGAACGGCACCTTGACAACCGCTCCGGTTTCGAGCTTTGCCGGCTTGCTCCCTCCGCTCGCCGTATCCCCCTTGTAGCCCGGATCGGTCTCGACCACCTGGAGTTCGACAAAGGTCGGAATATCGACCGCCAGGGGCTCCTCCTTGAAGTACATGATGCTCACGGTCATATTCTCTTTGAGAAACTTGATCGTGTCTCCGAGCTGCTTCTCGTTGAGGGTTATCTGCTCGAATGTCTCGAGGTCCATAAAATAGTAGAAGTTGTCCTGACTGTAGAGGTACTGCATCTGTTTTTCATCGAGCGGGGCTCGGGGAAACTTATCGCCGGCGGTAAACGTGTCCTCAATGATCTTGCCGCTCCTCAGTCCTTTCATTTTTGCCCTGACGAACGCGCCGCCCCTCCCCAGCTTGACATGCTGGAATTCTATCACCTCAAAGGGTTCGCCCTTATATTCGATTTTCGTCCCTTTTCTGAAGTCATTGGTGGATATCACCCAAGCCTCCTCTCCGCGTATACAAGAATATTACCGTTCATGGAAACAAAAATCAAGAAAGCAGGGAACTCCGTCGCCCCGTCACGGAAGGCACTATTTTAAAGTATCTCGAGACCCTTTGGCAATGCCGTCAACAGTCTCCCCCGGTCTTTTTCAACGGCGATCATATCTTCGATCCTCACCCCCCCGATATCAGGAAGATAGATGCCGGGCTCGATGGTAAAGACCATTCCCGGCGCAACCACTTCCTTTGACCGGGGAGAAATCGAGGGGCTCTCGTGCACATTCAACCCCACCCCGTGGCCGGTCCCGTGGCCGAAAAAATCGCCGTAGCCTTCCTGCTCAATGACCGCGCGGGCCGTCCCATCGATATCGCGGCAGGCAAGCCCGGGCCTGACGCTCTCAAGAGCCCTGCGGTTTGCTTTCAAGACGATGTCATAGATCCTTTTCTTGATCCCCAGATCGCTGCCCCTCAGGAGAACGGTCCTGGTCATGTCGGCCATGTAGCCCTCCGCCTCCCCGCCCCAGTCGATGACCACGAGATCGCCGTGCTCGATCTTCTTTTCCGATGCCCGCGCGTGGGGGAGCGCGGCATTCCTCCCCGATGCGACAATGATATCGAAGGGGGCTTTCCTGCAGCCGGCCTTCTTCAGATGGTCTTCGAGAACGAGCGCCACCTTCCGCTCTGTTGTCCCGGCACGGATCCATTTCCTGGATTCCAGAAAAGCATGCTCTGCACGCTTCGTCGCGGTCCGGATGTGCCTGAGTTCTTCCCTTTCCTTCCGTATCCTGAATCTCTCAACGGTATTCTTCAGGCTCATGAGCTGAAAAGAGCTTCTCAGGCGATCGTAGGCCTGGTATGAGGCGCCGTATTCGAACCCGAGCTTTCTCGCGCCCCTTGATTTCAGATGCTTCCTGATCCCGTCCAGAAAATCGCCCCTGACAATGACGAGCTCCTCGCGCGTGAGGAGCTGCTCGCATTCATACTGGTACCTGAAGTCGGTGAAGAAGACGATGCTCTCCCTGCCGATGAAGAGGGCGGCCGATGAGCCGGAGAAGGAGGTGAGATACTTGATATTGAGCAGGTCGGTAATCAGAAAACCATCGAGCCTCTTTCTCGAGAGGCTCTCTCTGATGTTCCGATAGATATCCATGGGCTGGTCCCGGTGCGGGCAGGGGGGGCGGTCAGAATTCCTTCTCGACTCTCGGGACCGCTTTCCTGAGGACGAATCTGCCCTTGCCGTAATTGCCTTCGGGCTTGATGACGAGTGCGAAATAGTACCCGTCATTGATCTTTCTGATGATGATTCCACAGAGGTCGGAGATGATCGAGAATTCTCTCGCCTCGCCGATCCGGAGCTCTTTCGATGCCGACTCGATGTCCTTGATCATTGCCGATGCTTCAGCGCCAAGATCCGAGAGATCAAGGAGCTTTTCGCTGTAATACTCCTCGACCGGAATGCCGTCGGATGCGATGATCATCGCCGACACGGCGCCATCCACACTCTCAACTGCTTCTTTGAGAACCTCTGTGAAACTCATCTTTCCTCCGTTGAATGCCGCTCAGAAATGATTCCATCGCCTGGATCAGCTCTTCCTTTTCTTTTCCGATCATCTTCATATAGGTCCGGAGCTCTTCGATCTTCTGAAGGAGCCGTTTGTCCGCAGGGTACTGTTTCAAAAGATCGCGGTACGCGTGAAAAGCGCGGGAAAATTCATTCCTCTCGATATGCCCTTCTATTTCCTTGAGCTGGGTGAAGAACGTATCCGGGAAACCCTCGGCAGCCATCTGGGGCGGCGCAGGCTGTTCCGGCTCAGGAACCCTGACTGTCTCGTCCGATTCCCCCTTCGGCTCAATGCCCAGGGTCAGGCCTCTCGTCCGCTCGGGGTCCTCGCCGGTATGGAACATGGGGGTCTCTTCCTCCTTCGCCGGAGGAGCGTCTTCGAGTCCCCGCATGTCCGAAGCCACTGATTGCCTGAAGGCCTCGAAATCATCACCCGCAGCGGATGCCGGCTGGGGAGCCTGAAGGATTTCTTCGGGCAGCTCCTCGGCGGCGATGTCAGAGAACGCTTCTTCCTCTTTCGGTTTCTCCTCAACAGGGGGAGGGGGAGCTTCCGGTGCCGCCTTCGGTTGTTCCTGCGGAGACTGCTTCTCCTTTTCCCGTGCCTCCTGGGAACCGAGAAGACTCTCGATGTTGATCTTCGCGTCCTCGTCGAACGGGTTCAGCCGCACGACGGTTTGGTATTCCTTGATCGCTTTTTCCGGGTCGCCGAGGTCCTTGTAAATCTCAGCGAGTTTTTTGTGGGCAAAGAGATTGTCCGGAATTGCTTTTGCCACCTGCTCGAATTCTTGCTGCGCCTCCTTGATCATGCCCTTCTCGCAGTAGACTTTCCCGAGTGCAACGCGCGCGCTCATGTAGTGCGGCTGCGCCTCGAGTCCTTTTTGCAGGACCTGGATCGCATCATCGAGCATGCCTGCTTTCCGGTACTCTTCTGAGAGGGGAATGGAGATTTTGGAGGGATCCTTCGAGAACCGCTCTTTCAGCTTTTCGATGTCTTCAAAAGCCATAGGTCTATTGTACTGAATTGGGATTAAATGTCAAGGAATCTTCCCTGCAATCCGATCAAGGATGAGCATGGCAACCTCGTCCTTGCCCAGGAGGGGAAGTGCCTCTTCTGTTGCAGCATCGATGAGCACCACCTGATTGGCGTCGCTGTCGAACCCGGACCCGCTCATGCTGACATTATTGAAGACCACCATATCCATGCCCTTCCTCACCATTTTTTCCTTCGCCCGCGCCCGGTTGTCACCTGTCTCAGCGGCAAATCCGACGATGAAGGGACGCTGCGGCAAACGCGACACTTCGGCGATGATATCGGGTGTCTGTGAGAGCTCAAGAACCAGCCTTGATTGCTTATCGATCTTGGTCTGTGATCTCTCCCGAGGCGTGTAGTCGGCGACTGCGGCGGTCATGATGAGCACGTCGGCTCCGGAGACGACCTCGAGGACCGCATCGCGCATCTCGACCGCCGTTTCGACCCGCTTCGTGAGAATTCCCGCCGGAGGTCCGAGCGATGTCGGTCCCGCCACGAGCGCCACATCGGCGCCTCTCCGAAAAGAGCACCGGGCAATGGAAAACCCCATTTTCCCGGATGAGCGGTTCGAGAGGAACCGGACAGGGTCGAGATATTCTCTCGTGGGGCCTGCCGTCACGACAATCCTTTTCCCTGCGAAATCCTGCTGCAAGAGCGATTGCGCCGTCTCCTGGATGATTCTCTCCAAAGACGCCATCCTCCCGATTCCCTCTTCCCCGCATGCAAGGCTTCCCGATTCAGGCGTCACTTCCCGTACGCCTTTCTCCTTGAGATAGTGGAGCCGTTCCTGGAAGATTCGGTCCGTGTACATCCTCCCGTTCATGGCCGGGGCGATGACCACCGGACCCTGGAAGGCCAGGAAGCAGGCGCTCACCATATCCGAAGCAGCCGCGGAAAAAAATTTTGAGACAGTGTTCGCGGTCGCCGGTGCAACGACCATCGCATCACCCCACTTCGGCAGTTCAATATGCGAGAGGGGGTGGGAGAACATATCGTGGATTGCCTCGTTTTCCGACGCTATCTGGAGAGAGAGGGGGGTGACGAACCGGGTCGCATCCGGCGTCAGGACGGCCCTGACGACCGCACCGAGACGTTTGAATTCCCTGATGAGTTCAATGCTCTTGTATGCCGCGACACTCCCCGTGACCGCAACAATGATTTTCTTATTCTTCAGCACCTTCTTCTTCGTTTTCCTCCCGGAACAGGGTCTCTGCGGACACCTCCTCGGCAGCACCCTCTTTCTCGTAGAGGTATATCTTCAGGTCCTTTTCGAGCTCGGTGAGCTCTTCCTTCTCGGACTCGCGCCTCTTCTCCTCGAGGAGTCTCTTGTAATCGAGCTTCTTCGCTTCTTCCTTCGCCTGGATCGCCTCCTGGCCGACGAGGAATTCGACCCTCGTCTGAATCGCCTCCTCCAGAGCGATGGTAGCGACCTTCCGGTGCTTGGACTCGATCTTCGGAATCGAGCCGGACATGAGCTGCTTTGCCCTCTGCGCGGCGATATTGACGAGGCCGAACCTCCCATGCAGCTTTTCGAAGTCAAACTCAATCGGCAGTGAAATGATCTCCATAGTTCAAATCCTCCCTAAAAGATGTTGTTGTATCCACGCATGGTCTATTTTCTCCCGGCTGCACCGCCGGGCCTTGACGACCGACATCAGTTTGTCGAGCGCGCGGTCAAGCGAATCGTTAATAATAACATATTCATATTTTTTATACTCCTGGATTTCCTCCCGCGCCCTGATGAGCCTCTTTTGTATCACCTCGTCGGTATCGGTATTCCTTGTCTCGAGACGCCGGTTCAGCTCCTCCAGGGACGGAGGGAGAACGAAAATAAAGCATGCCTCGATCCCCTGAGCCATGAGCTGACCCGCTCCCTGGGTATCGATATCCATGATCACGTCGACTCCCCGCTCCCGCATCTCGACGATCCGCTTCTTCGAGGTCCCGTAAAAGTTCCCGTGCACCTCCGCCCATTCGAGGAACTCGTCCCTCCCTGCCATCTCCAGGAAAGCCGGCTTCCCGACGAAGGTGTAATCGGTATTGTTCATCTCGCCCTTCCTCGGAGGCCGGGTCGTATAGGAGACGGAGTGCTCGATACCCTCGAGTTTCCTGCAGAGCATCGTGCAGAGTGTTGTCTTCCCCGCGCCTGAAGGCGCGGACACGATGAAGAGATTCCCCCGCCTCACGAATCCCTCCCCCGCGTTCATGAGCACGCCCTTTCCCGACCGGAATTCATGGGAGTACGCTCCCTGTTCTTTTCCGTGAGCCTTTTCCGGGAGACTGAAATCCGGTCGGGAACCTCACGCTTCATCACTCTGGTGGATGCCGCTCTTTGATTCCTGGAATCTCTGGGTGATCGTCTCGGCCTGAAGCGCCGACAGGATGATATGATGACTGTCTGTTATGATGATTGAACGGGTCCTCCTGCCTTCGGTCGCATCAATGAGGCTTCCGTTTTTCCGGGCTTCGTCGCGCAACCGTTTCATCGGCGCCGATCCCGGCGTTACAATGGCAACGACCCGGGATGCGGCCACTACATTCCCGAACCCCACACTCACCATAACGGGCCAGAAATCTCCTCTCTTCATGGCTTCACCTCACTGCTGATGTACGACATATCCCATCGGGGCACCGTATTCTTATTGGATATTTTGAACAAGTTCCCTCAATTTTTCAATCTCATTCTTCATATCGACGACTGCTCCGATGATCCCGTATTCCGAGGTCTTGGAAGCGATGGTGTTTGCCTCACGGAAAAACTCCTGGAGCAGGAAATCAAGCTTCCTTCCCACGGCGCCTCCCTGTTCCAGGATATCACGGAACTGCAGGAGGTGACTCCGGAGACGCGTGATCTCCTCGGTGACATCCGCTCTGTCCGCGAGCATGAAGGCCTCCTGAATGATCCTGCCCTGATCGAGAGAGCTGTCCCCGAGCAGTTCGCGGAATCTCCGCGTGAGCCGGTCCATGATCTTCTCTTTCAGATTGACCGTCCCTGCCGCAATGCCTTCGAGGCTGCTTCCGATCCGGTCCGCTATCGCGAGCAGGTCCTTCGCGAGGTACGCCCCTTCAGTCCCGCGCATGTCCCGGAGAACCGCGAGGGCTTTCTCAAACACCATGATGAGATCCTCTTCGTTCACCTCTCCGGTCCCGGTAATGAAGATATCCCTGAATTCCGCGATCACATCGATGCTCAACTCGCCGGTGAGGGAATGCTGCCGCTGGATCCCTCTGAGCGCATCGATGAGGCCCGCGACAAAGCCCGTGTTGACCCTGACCGCGCTGCTCAGCTCGGGATTGACCTGGACCGAAACGTCGAATCGCCCCCGTGAGAACATCTCCTTGACTCTCTTTCGCAGGGGGATTTCATACCGGGCAAGCGAGGGCGGTGTCCTGAAATAGACCTCCTGGTACCGGTGGTTTACCGAGCGAATCTCGACAGTGAATGCGCCATTCTCCGCGCTCCCAAAACCGGTCATGCTCTGGATGCCGGCCATGCTCCCCGCGTTCCCTGATCCGGTTCTCATGATGGACCTCCGGCTTCCGGCTCGAGCGTCTTTCCAGTCAATAGCCCCGCCATACCATCAAAGTCCCCGATCGGCAATGAACCTTCCCTGCCGTCGTCCAGGCGCCGGTAGGTGATGCGCCCGGACGCGATCTCATGAGCACCGATGATAAAGACAAACCGGGCGCCGACTCTGTCCGCTTTTTTCATAAGGTTCCTGAGCGAGCCGGCGCCGTAATTCATTTCGCACCATACCCCATGCTTCCTGATGCCATGGGCTATGATCATCGCCCGCTTCAGGGATTCCGCATCCATGGAAGCGATGAAGAGGAGCGGTCTGTGTTCATCCGTTGTTTTCACCCGGGAAAGGAGCTCGCCGAGCCGTTCCATCCCGATGGCAAAACCGATCGCAGGGGTCGGCGGGCCGCCGAATTCCTCAACAAGGCTATTGTACCTGCCCCCGGCAGCGACAGCCTTCTGAGCGCCGAGGTGTGTCGTGGTGATCTCGAAGGTGGTGCTCGTGTAATAATCCAGCCCCCGCACGAGGCGCGGGTTCAGTTTTGCGGGAATGCCGAGGGCATCGAGGTAGCCCCTGAACTCACTGAAATGCCTGCTGCATGCCTCACAGAGATACTGAACAATCTCGGGCGCTCCCGATGATGCCTCTATGCATCCGGGGACCTTGCAGTCGAGGATCCTCAGGGGATTGGTGGCATAGCGACGCTGGCAGTCGGAACAGAAAACAGAGAGACGGGATGACAGAAAATTCCTGAGCGCCTCCTTGAAGGCAGGCCTGCACTCCGTGCAGCCGATGGAGTTGATCTCGAAGGAAAGATCTTCGATCCCGACCGCGGAAAAGAAATCCTTCAGCATCGCGATCATCTCGGCATCGATCGAAGGATCTTCAATACCAAAGGCCTCTGCTCCGATCTGGTAGAACTGTCTGAATCGCCCCTTCTGCGGCCGCTCATAGCGGAACATCGGTCCCTGGTAGAAGTACTTCTGGGGCGATGGCCGGGTGTGGAGTCCGTTCTGGACATAACACCGGACGACCGGCGCGGTCCCTTCCGGCCTGAGGGTGAGGCTCCTGCCAGCCCGGTCATTGAAGGTGTACATCTCCTTTTCGACAATGTCGGTCGTCTCCCCGATGCTCCGGGTAAAGACCTCGGTATGCTCGACGACGGGGACCCTGATCGCAACGTATCCATAGCTCTCAAAGACTTTTTTCGCCGATGCCTCGATACAATCCCAGAGGTGTGATGCAGGGGGGATGATATCCTGAAAGCCCTTAGGACTCCTGTACTTCTCCTTCAACCCGCTGTTCTCCTTCGCGTTCACGGTCGAACTCGATCATCTGGAGGTGGTTCTCGATGAGCCGCCTCATCTCTTCCTTGAAGTGCCTCCGGATCCCCTTGAGATCAACGATATCCTCGTGGATCTTGATCACTTTCTCCTGGGCATCCCTGACGATCTCATCAGACTTCAACTCGGCTTCCTTGATGATGAGCTCAGCTTCTTTCCGCGCATTGATCTTGTAATCCTCCACCATCTGCTGGGCTGTCATCAGGGTTTCCCGGAGGGTGTTCTCCATGTCCCTGAACTCTCTGACCTGGTTCTCCGAGCGGTGGAGCTGCTCTTTGAGCGAAGCGTTTTCTCTGAGGAGCTCTTCCATTTCTTCACGGACGAGCTCGAGGAAGGCATAGACTTCCTCCACGTCGAATCCGCGGAATTTGATGGGGAACTGTTTTTGCTGTATGTCCAGCGGCGATATTCTCATGAGAGCCCTCCCTTCATCCTGTATCCGTATTCTATGACTGTTCTCACAATGAAACTTCTGATGAACACAATAGCAAGTATCACGACCAGGGGAGAAAAATCGATGCCCCCGAGCGTCCCGATTCTCCTCCGGATCGGCCTGACGACCGGTTCGGTCACGGAATAGAGGAACCGAACGATCGGATTGTAGGGATCCGGATTCACCCAGCTGATGAGGGCTGCGATGATAATGACCCACATGTAGATATTCAATACGATGTCAAGGACCGTTCCGAGCGCAACGAATAAATTCCCGAGTATGATCATCTTCTCACCTCCGCTTACCTGGCAAGATTCGACGCCCGTTCGCAGGCTTTCTTGAGCGCATCCATGACGACACCCTTGAATCCGCCTGTCTCGAGAACCGCCAGGCCTTCGGCTGTCGTTCCTCCGGGAGAGGTCACCATGTCCCTGAGCTGTGCAGTATGAATGCCGCTCTCGAGGAGGGCGAGTGTCCCTTCCATGGTCTTCACGCTGAGCTTCAGGGCATGATCGCGCTGGATGCCGAGCCGCACCGCGCCGTCGATCATCGCCTCGGCAAAGAGGCTCACGAACGCCGGCCCGCTTCCGCTCACCGCGGTCACCGCATCGAGGTATTTCTCATCCATCACGAGTACGTCTCCGATACGGGAGAATATTTCCTGCGCCCGTCCAATGTCCTTCTTTGCGGTCGACGGTGAAGAAGCGATGACCGTCATTCCCCTCCCGACGAGCGCAGGGGTATTCGGCATGGTTCTTACGATCCTCTGTGAACCGAGGCAGCCCTGCAGATAGGCGAGCGATATGCCGGCGGCAATGGAAATAACGAGGCTCGCCGGGGAAAGGCTTTCCTTGATTTCAGTGCAAACCTTCGCAACGTCGCCGGGTTTCACCGCGATGATGATGACATCGGCCCGCCCGGTAACCTCGCGATTACTCTTCACCGCTTCTATCCCGTAGAGTTTCTTCAGGACCTTCAGTCGGGGACCCGACGCATCATAGACGACAAGTGTGCTTATACCGTGGCCGGT
>JBLNHB010000290.1:0-8445 GCA_050268805.1 bacterium
CCACCATAAGGCCGTCCCTCATGGCCTCAAACACTTCAGGCAAAAACTGGGGATCTCTTAGTAATTTATCCAGCATGGTATCAGGTTGATAACACCGCGCCTCTTCCGCCGCAAAAACAAAGAATACCACCCGAAAAAATAGGTATCAATACAATTATACCAGTTTGGGGACGGCAACCCCGCAGTCTCGACAGAGAACGGCAAAGGTCGAGGACATCTGAGCCCCCGGACCACATTCCTCGATGCAAGTGATCTCTTGTCCTTCAGTTTAACTCTCCCCTCTTAACGGTCCCCTGCCAAGATGGAGGTATTCTGAAAGAAGCCCAGGGTACATCCGTGGATTGAACAGGATATTCGTCATAAAATAACATTCGTGCGTGCAGAAACATTTTCCTTCCTCGATTGATCCGAGAATGTTCCTTGCCTTTTCCGTACGCACTGCCCTCATGATGTCGTAATCCATATCCCGTATGTTTCCGAATTTCCCGGGCAATACCTCACAGGGATAGACATCACCCTTCTCGGTCAAAACCAGATTGAGCCTGCCGGCGTAGCAGGGGATGAGCCTTCTCTGTTCCTTCACGGTCTCATGGATAAATCTCCGCTGCAGAATGTCCTGGGCTGCCTTAATGCCCGCCCCTTTGAATCGATAGATAGGAGACGTTCTCTTCTTGAGGTCCTTTTCAAGCCGTGCTATTGCACGGTAATACTTTTCATAGGAGATGTCCTTATAATACCTATCAGCGATGTTTCCCCGTATCAACGAGATCGTATGGGTCTTTATGTTCTTGAGGTCCTGGACAAAATCGATCAGCGCATCCATTGAGTCCTGGTTTTCCGGGCAGAAGACGGTGTTGATCCCGAGCTCGAAGTTGGGATATCGCTCGATGAGCCCCTGAAGCTGATGATAGGTCTCCATCGTCAGCTCGAAACTTCCCGGTGTATTGCGGATCGTGTCATGGCTGCGCCCTATTCCGTCCATTGAGAGCTTCACAACAATGATACTCTTCTTACAGCGGCGCACGATCTCTTCAGTTCTTTCCCGAATTACTCCGGGGAGCATGCCGTTCGTCGGATAGAGCATTACGGAAGGCGTGTTGTTCTCGTAGAAGATTGTGCTGATTTCGGTAAGATCGTCTCTCAAATAGATCTCGCCTCCGGAAAAGGCGATCCAGAGAAGACTTCCGACAGAGCGGGATACCTTGCTGATTTCTTCGAGAGACAGTTCAGGGGCGGCAGGTGCTGCAGTATCATTGTTCTTGAGGTAGAAACAAAAAGGACACCGCGCATTACATTTTCTCGTCACAAAAAATGTAAGATGAATAGGCCTTTTCTTCCAGAAGACGTATGGAATATACCGCAGAGGTGAATACATCATCGGCGTACACCGAGGGAGCGGTTCGATAGGTACTGTATGATACCGACAAGGGCGCCGGAAGCAACGGCAACAGGATATATGAGTGAGTAGTAGAGTGCTGCGGCGAAAGAATACGCCCTCCCCTTCGCTCTCGAACCAATCCGTAAAAAACCTCCACTTATGGACCAATTCAGAATAAGGATGAGAGGGACGGCCAACAACAGAGACGCCGTGCCCAGTGCCACAGCAAAGAACGCGAGTGATAAAATGCAGAGCCAGGAAAAAACGTCGGCCTTCAGCTCCCATGAAGCGGTCCCGGAGTCTCTGAAAAGGTCTCTGTTGCTGAGTGAATACGCAGTCCAGTATCGTGATTTCCTGAACCCATTTTTGAGGGATTTTGCAAAAGTGAAATTGAATACGTGCTTGACCTGTATTGCAGAGTTCATCGCCAGCTTGATGCCCAATCGCCTCAGCCGGTGGCTGAATTCCACATCCTCAATCATGGGCAGAAAGTCCTCTGGAAATCCCCCGCTATTCCTGAAAAGAACGGAGCTGATTACCATGGCATGGGTTGCGATGTAATCAGGCTCTCTCTTTCTCGTCTCCGAATAATGGACAAACAGGGACTGGAAAACGCTAAAAAAGTCAGTATCATACGGCAGGGGAGTGTATGTCCCTCCAATCACGATCTCTTGATCCTGACCAGTCTCGAGAGCCGCGTTCGCAAGTGAAAGCGTGTTGTGGAGAAGGAGACAATCGGCATCCGTGAAAAACAGAATGTCACCTCTGCTCTGGAGTGCCCCAGCATTTCTCGCTTTTGATGCTCCCGAGTGCTTCTCAAGCTCGACGAGCCTGCAGGGAAACTGTCTGATGATTTCTCTCGATCCGTCTGTTGAAGCGTCATCAACAACAATGACCTCATACTGCTCGTAGTCGGAGCGGAAGACCGCTTCCAGACATTTCCCGATCGTTCCGCTCCCGTTATAGTTTGGGATGACAACAGAAATAGACCGTTCCACGTTTTATTATGGAATAAAAGGGCGTCGGTATTCCAGATTATACATCTGAAGAATAACTCTCCTCTATCCGGATGTCTTTTGGTTATCTAATAATTGAAAATTTATGTTGACGCATATCGAATAATCTGGTATTTTTTTATAGAGGGATCCTATTCCGTTATCATTGCGAATCATAAAGAAAATGCATTCGGAACGAGCTTCACGCGGGGTATCTGTCCCTGCTTTCAAAAAAAGGAGGTGGTGTGGATCAAAAAAGGGTTCAGTATTTTGTAATGGTTTCATAACTTAATGAAAGGAGGATCTATGGGGTTATTGAAAAGTATCGTGGTCTTGCTCGCCATTGCCGTGCCGTTCGCTGCATGGGGTGCTGACAAAGCAAAGACCATCGATGAGCTGGCGAAAATGTATGACTCAACAAGCTGCAAATCTTGCCACGCCGAGATTTATGCGCAATGGGAAAAGTCGCACCATGCTCGTCCTTTGATGGGAGTAAAGGGCGGTCTGATGCTGACACCTCTGTCGATCAAGAAAGGTCAGGAGGGCAGCACCGCTTTTTCTGAAGATGACCCGAAGAAAATGAAGATCAAGAACTTCCCTTGCTTCAAGTGTCATCTTCCGCAGGCATTCATATCAGCCGAAGACTCAGTAGCAGTCGAGCTGGCTGAAGCACTGCAAACAGCGGCAAAGAAGGATGCTCCTGACAAAGATAAGGCCGACGCTAAGGCAAAGGTTGGAAAACTCCAGATCACCTGCATTGTCTGTCATAACACCAAGGCCATTATCCACAAGAGGGAGCTGGGTGAACCGGAGCAGGGTGTTCTCTATGGTTCGAAGAACATCGATGCTCATGGGGATAAGAAATTCGCCAAGGTTAAGAAGAGCGCCATTATGAGCGATTCGGTCTTCTGCGGCCAGTGTCACGGTCTCGGCCCAAATCTCGAGTTTGACCAGGCGTTTCAGTGTGCAAACCTCTATGGGAGTTACCTCCACAACTATGTGTCGAACGGCGGGACGAAGACATGCATGGACTGCCATATGCAGAAAGGTGACCACCTTATCGCTCCCAATTTCAATGACGACAAGCAAACTACGGAACTCCTCGCAAAAGCAATCGATCTTGAAGTGGAGACACTCGGATACGAGTGGCTGAGGAAAGCAAAGACCTACACGCCGAAGATCGTGGTCGGCACGAGAATAACGACAACGGCAGGACACAGGATTCCCGATGGCTGACCGTCCCATAACAGAGTGGTCATGGTACTGACCGCAAAATACTTGGACGGTAAAGAGATCGGCAAAGTCGAAAGACATTATCATCCGCAGGCGACAAACTGCCGGGACACCAAGATGAAGTACGGCGCACAGTGGAAAGTGGCTAATATCCGGGACACGAGTTTGCAGCCTCTCCAGGCGAAGAAAGAGACTATTGAGTTTGATCTTCCCGAGGGTGTGAGAGCTGCTGATGTGACGATTGATCTCGTCTATGAGGCTGTCAATCCCGACAACAAATACCCTATCCACTCAATCACAAAGAGAGTCTCGCTCGACAAATAAAGACATTTCTAATAGCTGAAAAGCTGTGCCTTTATTACAAGGCACAGCTTTTTTTATGCATTTTTATTGTTCGCGTCCTCAGAAAGTCTCTTACGATTCTCCTTCCACTCGTTTCAGCATAGTGGTTCTCACCACTCGGATTCTCTTTTGAAAACTCAATTTACAACTTCAAGTTGACAAAGGTATGCTCTTTTCAATTAAGGTAATTCATACAGAAAATTGCAGCATGGAGGGAGCAAGGAGGTGAAAGAGAGTTTTTGGGAAAGAAAGGCAGCAGAGGGACAATCAATTCTGTAGTCCCTATAGTATTAATAACAAGTAAGGGAATGGAGGCGCAATGAAAAAAACTTATATTCTTGTCGGGGTCTTAATCACAGTCACGGCACTCGCTCTTCTCGTGTCGCCGATCATCAACCGCCTTGATGCGGCAAAAACATCCTCTCTGAAAGGAACAGCGTACATTGCAGGACACGGCGGTCACCTTGCAGTGATCGATCTCGCAACCCTTGAACCGCCGACGGATATGGAGAAAGGAAGAGTGGTCATATCAGAAGGCGGCTCCGAGATGGAGGGAGTCATCGCCGGCATGAGTTTCGAAGAGGTGAAGAAAGGCGGAGGAACGCACGGTAGCGCTATCGTCGGGAAAAAACTTGTTGTCGGTCTCCTGAACGGCAATGTGGTCACCTATGACCTCAAGACCGGCGAAAAGTCAAAACCCATGCAGGTGGGAAAGAAATTCTGCGATGCCATTGTTGGTCCTGATGGCAATATTTATCTTATGGACATGGCTGACGGCAATGTCTATATATGGGATCCGAAAGGCATGAAGACCGTTGACAAGCTTCCGATCGGGAAGGCTGTATGCGGTATTGCCTGGACAAAATCAAGGGACAAAGCCTATG
The DNA here is from genome assembly GCA_050268805.1 of bacterium. Taxonomy (GTDB): domain Bacteria; phylum Nitrospirota; class Thermodesulfovibrionia; order Thermodesulfovibrionales; family BMS3Bbin05; genus JBLNHB01. The sequence continues at coordinate 4,833 of JBLNHB010000290.1, forward strand.
TTTCAGACATGCCGCAGGGAATCGTCTATGTCGTTGACTGGAAAACGAAAAAAACCATCAAGGAAATCAAAGACCCCGAGATGACCTTTATCCACCAGGTTACCATGGCTCCTGACCAGAGGCATATCTGGGTTTCGGCTCCGAATGAATTCGACCCCGGCCTCCAGCCCGGGACCCACAAATCTCAGATCGTCATAATCGATACGAAGACCGACACAGTCGTCGACCACGTTGTTCTTCCCGATGACGTCAGACCCCACGATTTTGAATTCAGTCCTGACGGAAAAACGGTCCTGCTCGCCGCACGGACCTATGGGAATGACAGCGTGCTCGTATTGATGGACCCCAAGACCCATAAGATTGAACAGAAGGTATCAGCCTGTTATGCCTGCCACAGCAAAGCCGGAGTCGAGGTGAAAATCGACAAGGGCTCTCCGCTTCTCTGCGGAATCGTTGTTGATTGGAAGAAATAACCGGATGCATGCTCAACGCCCGGGCGGAACGCCCGGGCGTGCCTTCCTCTCTGTGGTATAATGCACACTATGAATATCCTTGTTTTCTCCCTGAAAAACCTCAGGCGGAAGACCGCCAGGACCGTTCTCCTGCTCGCGACCGTCATTGTCGTCATCGGTACCCTCTTCTCCGCGACCATTTTCATCCTGAGCATGAGGAACTCCCTTCGCATCGGCACCTATCGTCTTGGCGCGGACGTGCTCGTCGTGCCTGAACAGTATGAGTCCCAGGCAAAGGCAGTGCTTCTCTCCGGTGAACCTACGAGCTTTTTCATGGACGCGTCTCTGCTGGACCAGGTGAGAAAAGTCGAGGGGGTCAAGAACGCTTCACCCCAGATCTTCATCAAGCCTGCTTCCTTTACCTGCTGCTTCAATGTCGAAGTCTTCCTCGTCGCCTTCGATCCAAAAACAGACTTCACCGTAAGCCCCTGGCTTGAAACTCTCTCGAGAAAGTCTCTTGCAGATGATGAGATCATTACCGGCAGGGAGGTGCCGGTCATTGAGGGCGACTCCATTCCCTTTTTCGGCAAACTCTTCACTGTCGCGGGAACGTTAGAGCCGACGGGCATGAAGTTCTACGACAATTCAGTGTTTATGACCATAGATGCAGCGTATGCTATGTCCGGAGAATCGAAGCAGAAGTCTCCTCAGCCGGTTGATATTTCCCGGGATAAGATTTCAGCGGTTCTCATTCAGGCCACAGACAATTTCAGTCCCGAGCGGGTCGCGATACGGCTCGAGCACGACATCCCCGGCATTAAAGCAATTACATCGGATCAGGTAATCAGTCAGGTGAGAAAACAGATGAGTGGGCTCATGAAGGGCATCATCGGCCTCAGCGCCGTCCTCTGGGCGGTCATCCTTCTCATGCTGGGGTTTGCCTTCTCCATGATCGTGAACGAGCGGCAGCGTGAAATCGGACTCCTCAGGGCAATGGGAGCGAAAAAATCACATATCTTTCACCTCGTCATAGGCGAATCGTCACTCATATCGGCATTGGGAGGAATTCTGGGAATCATCTTCGGCGGGGTACTCATCATCGGCATGAAATCATTTCTCCTCCACTCCCTGAAGGTTCCCTATCTTCTTCCCTCGGTGTTCCAGATCGTGGTCCTCGTCATCATCGCATTCATCTTTTCGCAGATCACCGGTTTTCTGTCTGCTTTCCTTCCTGCGGTCATCGCAAGCAGAATGGAACCCTATGAAGCAATACGGAGTGGAGAATGAAAACGAAAACAATTTTGGCGCATGTTCTGAACCTTGCGATCCTACCGGCTCTTCTCTTCCTGATTCCTGGCATATCTTCATGCAAAAAGGCAGAACCACCGCAGAAGCGCCAGGCAGTGAATCCTTATTCCACAGAGTCGGTCTTTGCCGACATTAAGAAACGAGTCGATGAAAACCCCCGTGACTCTGATGCCTGGTATCATCTCGCCGATCTCTACGAACGGAACGGCCAATACCAGGAAGAAACGGAGGCGCTGAAGAAGGTTGTGGAGTTGAAACCTAATATGGGATATGCCTATATAAAAATGGGCAATGCCTACTCCCGGCTGAACCAGCCAAGGGAGGCCGCTTCAGCTTTGGAGAAAGCCGTATCCCTTCTTCCCGATAACGCTGTGGCATACAACAATCTCGGTATCGCCTACGGCAAAACGGGAAACCGGCAAAAGGAGATTCAGGCACTCAGAAAAGCCCTTGCTATCCGGCCTTCCTATGCAACGGCCCGATACAATCTCGGCATGGCTTATCTCGCGACAGGACATGCGGCTGAAGCAAAGAGGGAATACGAGAAGCTGAAAACCATTGATCAGGGACTCGCTGAGCGCCTCCTGGAAAAAATGAAGAAATAGCGGCTCTCCCGAACAAGGGACATTGATATGATCGACTTGCAGGATGTCTCAAAGTCGTACACCGCGGGCAATGATATCTTTCATGCCGTCGATGCCGTATCGCTCCATATCGGGAAAGGCGATTTCATTGCCGTGACCGGCCATTCGGGAAGCGGCAAGACCACGCTCCTCAGCCTTATGGGAGGGCTCACCCGGCCGGATGCAGGCATTATCACCATAGACAGCACCGATCTCTGGTCACTCTCTGATAATGATCTCTCTGCCCTCAGAAACCGGAAGATGAGTTTCATTTACCAGTTTTCAAGTCTCATTCCGACGCTGACCGTGAAGGAAAACATTCTCCTTCCTCTTGTTTTCAGAGCAGGCAAGAAAAGAGCGCCCGAACATGCCCTTCACTTATTGGAAACAGTCCATCTCCAGGATAAGGCAAATGCCTATCCCTCACAGCTCAGCGGCGGCCAGCAGCGCCGCGTCGCCATCGCCCGGGCATTTATCAATAATCCCGAGATTGTGCTTGCCGACGAGCCCACAGGAGATCTCGATGAGGAGACAGAGACAGAAATTATGGAACTATTTCACCGGATGAATAAGACAGAAAGGATAACCTTCATCATGGTCACACACAGCTCGGAGCTCGCGAGCCGGTGCACCCGGCGCTTCCGCATGAGCCATGGGAAGCTGCTGCAGGGATAAGATTCTCTGCGAGCCATTGCTTTTGGGGCTTTTCCTGATTTGTGCTCTCTCCAGTAACTGCGCGTTGTTATCAACTGCAGACATAGGTTTCGAGCTGGTGAATAGTAAATTCCTGTTCAGCCATGATCTTTTTGATCACGTCGCGCAGCGTAAGAATGCCTATCAAATGTCCTTTTTGGAGGACCGCCAAATGACGGAATTGATGAGATGCCATAATGGCCATGCACTCATCTACCGTATTGTCGGGCGAAACGCAGATGACGCGTGGTGTCATAAGCTTACTTACCGGTGTGCTCTTTGAAGACCTCCCCTGGAGAACCGTCTTCCGCGCATAATCACGCTCCGTGAAAATGCCGACAAGTTCTGTATTCTCTATGACAAGTAAAGCTCCAACATCCTTTTCGGCCATAATTTCAAGCGCTTCGTATGCTGTTGCATTGGGTGAAACTGACCATATCTCATTCTTTTTGTTTTTTAAGAGGTCTCTTACCGTTATTGTTGTCCAGTTCATCATTGATTACCTCCTTTCGGCTTGTTCGTCTCCCGGGAGGGGAG
>JBLNHB010000291.1:0-4902 GCA_050268805.1 bacterium
GGGTGGAGTACTGGTCCTCATCGTCGCCTCCGCCGGCAATACCGCGAGGGCCTATGCCCATCTTTCGGTGGCTGCCGGCTTTCCGGTTGTTATCGTGGTACCACGGATGTGCCTCACCGAAATGTGGTACCTCGACGACTCCTCCATGGTGCCTACCCTGGCTTTGGGTGACGGCGACTATGCCGACTCGATCGATGTCGCCCAACGGATCGCGAGGGTTTCCGGTTATCCCTTCGAGGGCGGCGTGAAAAACATCGCGAAGCGTGACGGTCTCGGCGCGACCCTGCTTGAGGCGGTGTCGTTCATGAAACGTCTTCCCGACCACTATTTCCAAGCGGTGGGGAGCGGCACCGGCGGAATCGGCGTATGGGAGATGTCGGAGCGGTTTCTCCGCGACGGACGGTTCGGCTCCCGCCTGCCGAGGCTTCATCTCGCCCAGAACATCCCCTTCGCCCCCATGATGAAAGCGTGGGAGAAGGGACACAGGGACCTGGATGTCGAGGACCTGCGGCCTGAGCTCATAGGCCAAATCACCACGCGTGTCCTTTCGACCAGATACCCCGCCTATTCGGTCAGGGGAGGAGTGTACGATGCGCTGAGGGCAACGGACGGCCGGATGTACGGAGTCACCAACCGGGAGGTCTTTGAATCCATGGAGATCTTCAGCAACCTTGAGGGTATCGACATTGTGCCGGCTGCCGGCGTCTCTGTTGGTGCCCTGCGGCAGGCTGTCTCAAAGAAGCTGGTGAACAAGGACGATACGATCCTGCTGAACATCACGGGCGGCGGAGAACTCATGCTCGGCCGGGAGAAAAAGACCTATGACGTAGAACCGGTCTTTATCTCAAAGAAGATCACAGACAAAGATATCGAGGAGCTGCTATGGAGCGCCCTGAAGAGGACCTGATCGCCGTCCTGAAAGCTGCGGGGGTGGATTTCACCGCATCGCTTCCCTGCGAGAAGATCAAGACCCTTCTCGAAAGGGTAGCGGAGACCTTTTTCCATATACCGCTGACGCGGGAGGAGGAAGGGGTCGGCATCAGCGCAGGCGCCGCCCTTGCAGGAAAGAGACCGGCTCTGTTCGTTCAGAGTTCAGGCATCGGCAACATGATCAACGCACTCCTCTCGCTCACCGGTTTCTATGAGCTCCCTCTTGCTCTCTTTGTGAGCCACCGGGGCATATACAAGGAAAAGATAGCGGCACAGCTCCCCATGGGGCAGAGGCTTCCCGTGATCCTGAGAAGTGCGGGTATCCCCTATTCACTCATCAGCACACAGGAGGATTTCAGCCTCATAGAAGAGAAGCTTCCCCTCGCTTATTCGGAGAATATGATACATGCTTTTCTGCTGAATCCGGCGCTCTGGGAACGGTCGGAAATCAGGATACAGGATTCAGGATGCAGGATTCAGGATAAGAAGAAAAAAAGGCTTGCTCAAAGATTATGCGCCGCACACCGTGTATCGCCTCCGGTATTTGCACGCTATGAAATTCTGGAAACCGTTGCCCCCTATCTTGAGAACAAAGCTGTTGTCTGCAATCTCGGCATCCCGGCCAAGGAATTATTTCAGATAAAGCACCAGACTTCCAATTTCTACATGCTCGGCAGCATGGGAATGGCAACACCCATCGGTCTCGGCATCGCCATCTCATCGAAGCGAGAGGTCGTCGTCATCGATGGTGACGGCAGCCTGCTCATGAACTCCGGTACACTCGCAACAGCGGCACACTGTTCTCCCGGGAACCTCACGATCCTCGCGATCGATAATTCCGCCTATGGCTCTACCGGTGACCAGCCGACCCTGACCGGTTCCTGCGTTGACCTCGAAATCATCGCCAGGGGATTTGGGATCAGAAACACCCTCAAGACATCAGGGAAAAAACAGATTATGTTACCGATGAAGCAGCCAAGGAAAGAACTCACCTTCATCCATGCCCTCGCCCTGCCCGGGAACAGGGATGTTCCGAACATACCGATTCACCATCTCGAGAACAAAAAGCAAGTCATGGAGTTTCTGAAGAGGCAGGTGCAACGATGAGCGTGAACGCCTGAATTCTCGTCTTTGATTGACTGGGGGATTTCTCAGCACGAGGAAGAGCAATCCAGGCAGGACAACCAGAACCGGAGAACACATCCGCTCGCGAGGAACAATTTCTGTTCTCCGGCCTGCTGTGCTTCAGGACTAGACTGGAGACTGTTCTCCTGTTTCTTCACTCGTGGTTTCTTCTGCATTCCCTCCGGTATCCTGCTGGAGGGCTTCCTGGTCCTGAATGGCGGAATCGTCCGACGGGAAATCACTTTTCTTCTGACGTCTCAGTCGTTTCTCTTCCTGCTTTTTCAGGCGCGCCAACTCCTTTTTCCTCTTATCGCTCCTATATACGCCGGCACGTTTTGCCACGGTCGCCTCCTTCTGCTTTTGATTGAACTAAGTATACCATGCAGGGGAGAGGGATTTCCAAAGGTGAGATCCCCTCTACCCTTTTCCCTGTGACGACATTCAGGACTGATAGAAAAGGTTGACTTTTTTAAGACAAAGATGTCAATATTGAAGCGAAGTTATCAGAGTTTTTGTATGTTCGTAGCCAGCGGCCACAAAGACTTTTAGCTTTGTGGCCGTTTTTTCTTGTTGTTGCTTCACTCTGAAACTTCATTTTTATGGAAGGAGGTACTATTCATGGCAAATGGAATCGTAAAGTGGTTCAATGAGTCGAAAGGTTTTGGCTTTATCACAAGCGAAGACGGCACCGATGTTTTTGTCCACTACTCAGCCATCCAGGGTAACGGATTCAAGTCCCTTGCCGAGGGCGATTCAGTCAGCTTTGATACGGAAAAAGGGCCCAAGGGTCCCAAGGCAATCAACGTATCCAAGGTGTAAATGACTGCAACAGCCCCCGGTCACCGGGGGCTGTTTTTTTTCGGAAGGAAACGAACATGAACAGACAGGACTCTTTGGCCAAGGCCGAGCTGAGTAAAAGCAAGAAAACCGCTGCCGGGCTCATTGCAGATCGCTTCCCCGGTGTTGCCGATATGGTCATCCATATGACCTACTACCACGAGGCAGCAAACCCGGTGCTCATGGAGCGCACGATCAATGTCTTCCCCACAAGTTTCGCCTATTTCCAGATGGAATGCATGAACAGAGACTGCACCAACGGGGGCTTTGACCTGACTTCGGTGATAAGGAATATGGTCAAGAACCGGAAAAAAACGCACAAGGGCACTCTGGCCTGCAAGGGAGACAATAAAGTCCTTTCCCCTGAACACGCAAGCATTTCCTATGAAATCACCATCCGGTACAAGAAAAAATCACGATAGCTGATTCATCACGTCCTCGGGTAAATGGACGAGGGCCCGTGAGCAGAGATAGTCAATATCACCACAAAGCCTTCCATTTCCCCCCCTCGAGAACCTGGTTCGGACGGAAGAATTTCTTGTATGCCATCTTTTCATTCTCTTCGATGTAGAATCCGAGGTAATAGAATATCTTCCCCATCTCTTGGGCAAGGGTAATCTCCCTTAAAATGCTGTAGACACCCAGCCTGAGATCGAGATGGTCCGTATCGTAATAGAAATAGTTGGAAGAGAGCACATCTTCTCCCTCGTCCACGATACCGACCCCGATCAATGCATCTCCGAGAGAATAATTCATCTCGACAGCACAGGGATAGCCGTAATGGAGCCCGGAGAGAATCATCTCATACTCCCGGATTTTCCCCCGGTCCGGGTCCCCGTGTTTTGTTTTCTGATATTTTTTGTAGAGCTCTATCTTCTCTCTGGTGAGGGCGGGATGGGGAAGTATCCGGACGGAGACGCCGGCATTCATCCTGACAGTCCTCTTCTGGCTCCTGCTCAGCCTGAACCGCTCTGTTTCAAGGCGGAGCGGCTTGCATGCCGCGCATTCCCTGCACACCGTCCGGTAGAAGACAGTCCCCTGACGGCGATAGCCCCGGGCAAGGAATTCATGGAAAGAGTGCATGCATCCGGAATCGGGGAAGAGATACTCGAGGGTGCAGACTCTTCCGTCCGAGAAATACGAACAGGGAAATTCATCGCGAAAAGATATGGCCGGCGTTTCCTGTTTTTGTGTCATGTGAATCTCGGCGCAGAGCACCAAAGAAACAAAGAGATGGGATAATCCTGGTGCTGATTTTTCCCTCAGAGACGGCCCGTTTTCCGGTATGCCTCGACATACACCTTGAGCGCCCGCAGAACCAGCCAGTCAAGGGAAAGGTTATTATCGGCGCCTATGGCGATGAGTTGGTCCACAATCTCCTTTTCGATCCCGGCGGACGCTGATGGCGCGGTCTCGCGCGCCTCTCCTGGATCCATCTCAGGAGTGGCCGTCTCTCTGCCAACTTCTCTCTGGAGGAGTTCGACAAGCTCCTGAACATTCCCTTCGTGTGCCGCCTGCATGATATCTTCAGGAGGATTAACCGCTGAGGACTTTTCATGAATCGCCCCCGCCGTCTCTGTGCCCCCCTCCACGTGTCCTGAACTGCTCTCATCCTCCTTGAACAGTCCTTCCGGCGGGGCCATCCCGGTCAATCCCATCATCAGCCGCGCAAGTTTTCGTGTTTTTTCATTGCCGGGCATTTCCTGCTCAAGGAACTCATCGAGTCTGCCCTCGGCGAGCGCCATGGCCATCCGGTCGGCAAGGAGGAATGGGTTCTTTTCTTCCGCGGTCTTCTTCTGCCCGAAGGGAGTCCTCGGAGGCTCGGGCAACGGTCTTTCATTCTCTGCCATGTGTTCCCTCTGACTTTGATTTTTTCATTGACTTTTAAAGTTTTACGTGATATAAATGATTATAACTTATTGGTATAGATTTGAAATTTATTCTGATTTTGGAAGGACTAAGCCATGTTAATCTGCTATCTCTGCGGAAATCTCCAAAAGGAAGAAACAG
>JBLNHB010000292.1:0-6106 GCA_050268805.1 bacterium
CGGTCTCGATCAAGAGGGGAGAGGAACGCTCGATCCCCGTAAGGTAGGCCCCGATATCAATGTCCTGGAAACTCTCGGAGGTGAGGAAAGAACCGTAGACATACGCAAAAGTAATAAATGCTTTGGCCTCAAGCAATGAGATGATCTTGGCGAGGATGGTCTCTTTCTCCCTGGTAAGGATACTGTTCTTCATGGTTGCCTTTTGCATTTTTTCATAGTATAGCTTATCGAACAAAAGGAATCCATCATTTGTGATGGAGCTGTGCAGAAAACATCTGCCTGATAAAACATCTTACCAAATAACACGACAGAACCGAAGATTCGGAAACAGGTTATGGAAAATCAATAATTTGAGGTATAATGAATTAGAAAAGGAGGATACGAAAGCGACGGTTCTCGGCGATGTAACAGGGCTCAGGAAGACGGATTTCAATCTCCTCGAGCGGCTCTATCGAAGAAGGATACCTCCCGACAAGGTTGTTTCTCCTGAAGCAGCGAGATTTCTTGCTGAATTGTCCAGTGCCATCCAGAGACAGATCGCTATTCTTGTCCATCGGAGCGGAGCGATCACCCACGTGATTGTCGGTGACGCTTCGGGTATATTCATTCCGGACCTTGCCGGTTTCCCCCTCGGCAAGAAAGCGCTCCGCGGCCTGAGGTTGATCCATACCCACCTCAAGAACGAACCCCTCAACCAGGATGATCTCACTGACCTTCTCCTGCTCCGCTTTGATGTCGTCGCCGCGATCGGCATCCGGGACGGCCTCCCCGCGAATATCTATGTAGCAGGCATCATGCCCGAGGGCTCGCATGAGGTCATGTATGAGGGTGATTTCTACGGGTTCAATCTGAACTTCGACTCCTTTGTGTCGGCGCGCGAAGAAGAGATGGACCGGAGGAGGCTCTTCAGCCCTGACGACGAGCGGGAGAGGGCGATCCTCGTGAGCGTCTCGCAGAAACCGAAGTACATCCAGGAGGATTCCCTTGATGAGCTCGAGGAGCTTGCTCTATCGAGCAATGTCGTCGTGCTCGGCCGGGTGATTCAACGGCCGAAGGAGATCCATCCCAAGTATCTCATCGGGAGCGGCAAGATCAAGGATGCGGTCATCGGCGCCCTCGCGAAAGGCTCCACCATGCTCATATTCGACCAGGACCTCCTGCCTGCCCAGAGCAGGGCGATCGCCGACATTACGGAACTGAAGGTCATTGACCGGTCACAGCTTATTCTCGACATTTTTGCGCGGCGCGCCCACAGTTCTGACGGAAAGGTCCAAGTCGAACTCGCCCAATTGAAGTACCGGCTGCCCCGCCTGACAGGGAAGGGCACCGACATGTCGAGGCTCATGGGCGGCATCGGAGGAAGAGGTCCCGGCGAAATGAAACTCGAGATCGACCGGAGGCGGGTGCGCGAACGGATCGGCCTTCTCGAAAAACAGCTCAGAAGACTTTCGAAGGCAAGGAATGAGAGAAAACGGCTGAGAGAGGACCGTGCGATCCCGATCGTCTCTATTGTCGGGTATACGAATGCCGGCAAATCAACGCTCCTCAATAAACTGACGAAGAGTGAAACCTTTGTTGAGGACAAGCTCTTCGCGACCCTCGATACCGCGAGCCGGAGGCTGAGGTTCCCGAGGGAGCGGGAGATCATCATCACCGATACGGTCGGCTTCATCCGTGACCTGCCCAGGGACCTTATGACAGCGTTTAAGGCGACCCTTGAGGAACTCGAAGACGCGGACATGCTGTTGCACCTTGTGGACATCTCAAATCCCCGGTTTGAGCAGCAGATCGATTCAGTGGAAAAAATACTGAATGACCTGCATCTGGGCGACAAGAGCACGTTGCTCGTCTTCAACAAGATCGACAAGACGCCTCCGGAAGAGGCGGAAAGCCTCGTGCTCCGGTTCAATGCGATACCGATATCCGCGAAGGACCCTGCAACGTTCAGTCCTCTCCTGAGTGCAATCGAGCGGACGATCTTCGGACCTGACAACGGGCATTCCTTATCAGAAAAACCTGAAGAAGAACAGATCGCCCTACACTGACATGAACCCACTCGTCGGTGTGACCCCGGAAATCTGGAGCGACCTGCTTAAGCTCAAGAAGTCCTATACCGACGCGTTGATTCAGTTCGGGTTTGAGGCCTGTATCATTCCCCCCGGAGGAGTTCCGGACCGGATACTCGCGAGACTCGACGGGGTTCTTTTTTCCGGCGGGGATGATATCCATCCTTCATACTACGGCGAGGACCTGCTCTATGACCTGACGCTTGTCGAGAACGCACGAACGGATTTTGAGCTTTCCCTGTTGAGGGCGTGCCTTGAAAATGACAAGCCGGTTCTGGCAATATGCAATGGCATGCAGATGATGAACATCGCTCTCGGGGGCTCCCTTTTTCAGGACATAGAGAAACAGTGCCGGTCTGCCCTCAATCACAGGACCGGCTCTCACGCCATCGCGATGAATCCCGGTTTCTTCATCGGAGGAGGTTCCTGCACAGTGAATTCTTCCCATCATCAGGCGATCAAGGAGAGAGGCAAGGGGGTCCAGGTGATCGCCCAGAGTGAAGACGGGATTATCGAGGCGATCCAAATCACGGGCTGTCGGTACTGCGTCGGCGTCCAGTGGCATCCGGAGCGGGATACCGGAAACATCGTGAACAGGGTGCTCTTCGAGCGATTCAGGGAGGAATGTCGTGGAGCTTAACCGGTTCTATTCATTCGCCCTCATCGTCCTTTCGCTCATCTTCGGCTACCTTGCCTACCTGGTCATGAAGCCGTTTCTTATCCCGATCATGTGGGCGGTCGTCATGGCCATTCTCTTCTATCCTCTCTATGCTTTTCTTGGAAAATATATCAAATGGAAAGCGATCGCCTCGCTCCTTACCCTCGTGGTTATCGTCTTGCTCATCATCGGGCCCTTTTCCTATATGATTATATCCCTCGGAGCGGAGTTGTCTCAGCTCTCATCGCAGATCGAAGAAACGAAGATCGATGAATTGATCAGGACCTTCGAGCGCCATTACCTCGTCGCCGGGTTTCTCGAAGCGCTCCAGAAAACATTCGGGATACGGGAAATCGATCTGGTCAAGATATTCCAGACCAACCTTTCCACGATCAGCGCCGCCATCCTCGAGCTGATCAGTATCAGCGTCAAGAATGCCGCTGTCGCGGCGATCAATCTGATCCTCATGATCTTTTCGCTCTTTTTCCTCCTAAAGGACGGCCCTGACTTTATCCAGAAGATCAACGGATATCTACCTTTCCCGGAAGTGCACAGGGAAAGGCTGACTTCGAAGATCAAGGACATGGTCATATCCACCATCTACGGCGGTGTGACGATCGGCATATGCCAGGGCATTGCCGGCGGCATCGCCTTTTACCTCCTCGGAATCAGCTCGCCGGTGTTCTGGGGAATGATGATTCTCTTTATGTCATTCGTTCCCGCCCTCGGGACGTTCTCGATCTGGGCACCGGCCGCTCTCATCCTGATTCTCCAGGGCCATGTTCTGAAAGGGGTGATTCTTGTTTTCATCGGGATTTTTATCATCAGCATGATCGATAATGTTCTCAAGCCGCTCATCATCGGCAGCAGGACGAAGATGCATACCCTCATCATCTTTTTCAGCATCCTCGGGGGGATCAGTCTCTTCGGCCTCATCGGTCTCATCATGGGCCCGTTGATCATCGTCATTTCCATTTCCATCTTTGAGATATTCCGCCACATCGAGGAAGAGTACGTCATCATTGAGACACCGGGCAAGAAAGACTAATAGTACGGCTGGGAGGAAAGCGGGTTTTCTCCTCGTCCTCTTTCTGATTCTCTCTTGCACTGCCGTGAACCGGAAACCGGGGTACGTCTATTTCCGGCTCGATGCAAATCCCACGACGCTCGATCCGGCATACATTGTCGACGTGCCGGGAGGGAGCCTTGCGGCAAAGCTCTTCAACGGCCTTGTCATGATCGACGAAAACCTCAAGACCGTCCCTGATCTTGCCTATCGCTGGAAGATTTCTCCTGACGGGAGGATGTACACATTTTCTCTCAGAAAGGGAGTGACATTTTCGAACGGACGGGAGGTCAGGGCGCAGGATTTTGTCTTTTCCTTCAAGCGGGTCCTTGATCCCGCCAATTACTGCCCCAATACCTGGGTGCTCGAAAAGATAAAGGGAGCAGGCGGTTTCCGGAGCGGCAAGACCACGGAACTTCCCGGGATCAGGGCAGTCGACGATTCAACGCTCGTAATCGAGCTCGAGAAACCCTTCAGCCCTTTCCTGAGCCTCCTCTCGATGACGGCAGCATATGTCATCCCTGAGGAGGAAGTCGCGAAATCGGGTGAGTCCTTCGGGTTTCACCCGGTCGGAACAGGTCCCTTTGTCATCGAGAACTGGAATCCCGGCGAGGAGGTCGTCCTCAGGGCACGGAAGGATTACTTCGGAGAGAAACCGAAGGTCAAGGGGCTGGTGTACCGGATCATCGCGGAAGACCTGACAGCGATCACCGAGTTCGATCTCGGCAACATCGATGTCGTCACCCTTCCCGCGTCGGCGTACCGCACCTATGCGCAGAACCCGAAGTGGAAGAACCAGATCGTGGTGAATGAAGGGCTCAATACGTACTATCTCGGCTTTAACTGTCAGAAAGGCCCTTTTCAGAATGAAGCGGTGCGTCGCGCAGCAGCCTGTGCAGTGGATGGAGCGAAAATCCTCTCGACATTTTATGAAGCCCGGGGCCGGCCGGCCTTGGGCCCTGTTCCTCCCGGCCTCAGGGAGTGGGACCTCAATTTCCCCTACTCCTTCAACCCCCGGAAGGCACAGAACCTCCTCAGGGATTCCGGGGTGTCCCTCCCGGTGAGCATCCGTCTTTATATAACGGCGGACCAGAACGTGGTCGATATCGCAGAGATCATCCAGTCCTATCTCAATAATGCCGGATTTTCGGTCCAGATACGGCAGCTCGAGTGGAGCGCGTATAAAGAGGCGATCAACAGGGGGGAGGCTGACATGTTCTATCTGAGCTGGTGGGCGGATTATCCTGACCCGGAGAATTTTCTCTTCCCGCTCTTCCATTCGGCGAACATCGGGCCCTACGGAAACCGCACACGGTACAGCAATCCTCGTGTGGACGCCCTTATCGAAAAGGGACAGTCTGCGGTTTCAAAATCCCTCCGGAACAGGGCATACCAGGAGGCAGAGCAGGTCATCGTGAATGAGGCGCCGTGGCTGCCCCTTTGGCACAGCAATGAATATATCCTGAAGCAGCGCCGGATAACGGAATACTCAAAACCGCCCATCTACAGCAGCGACAAGGGTATTGATCTGGAGATTTCAGAGCCTTCCCGAGCGGATAATGGCGAAGAAGAACCACAGGCCGAGAAAAAGGGCAAGGGCAAATCCGATGATGGCGAGAAGGGGTATGTCAAAAAGGATTCCGGGCATTTTTGATTGGATGATCAGTGCCGAGCTCAGGATGACGGCCGCGAGAACGATGCTGAAAGCCAGCCGGTTGAAGGTCCGGTGAAGGTCATGCCTCGCCTGATCGAAACCCAGAATATTCATATTCACGAGGAGTTCGTCCTTCAGGACCCTCCGGAGGAGCATCCTCATCTGTTTCGGCGTGGTAATGAGGAAGTCGCTCACATCGGTCGTGTATTTCCGTGCCCTGCTGAACAACCGCTCAGGTGAGTATCTCTTCCGGACCAGCCTGGCCGCATAGGGCTCGGAGAAGGTGATCACATTGAAAGCCGGGTCGAGAAGCCTTCCGATGCTGTCGAGGATGAGCATGGTTTTGTTGATGAGGAGGAGGTCCGAGGGGATGCGTATTTTGTGCTTGACGGCGAGATGGGTCAGGGTATCGAGGTACTGGACGATATTGATCTCCGCAATAGATTTGTCGTAGAGCGGGATGAGGAAGTGCACCAGATCGTCCTTGAACTCCTTCCGGAAGGTCTCGAGGTCAACTTCTTCATGAAAGAGCCCCAGCTCGATATACTCGTCGATGAGGCCGTCAAAATCCTTTCTCACGAGGGCGATCAGGGCTCCGGCAAAACCCTCGATGACCTGGGGTGAGAGCCAGCCGACGATCCCGAAATCCACGAGCCCTATGG
>JBLNHB010000293.1:0-4215 GCA_050268805.1 bacterium
ATCCCCAAAAGATCGTGGACGAGATCAACGCGTTGGAGGGATAAATGGAAATCAAATGCTTTGTCTGCGGCACAACGGACAAGGAGAGGGTCTACTTGCCCTGCTACCATGAAGGGCAGGAGAAGGTCGTCTGTGTCAGATGCCTGCCGATGCTGATCCACGGCGCGCACTGAGGCGGGGATTCGGGGCCAGGGTTTAGGAATTGGTGGAAGAAGAACGAATATATATCCGTTGATGTGCGTTCAATGAGTTCTGTTGCAACCCCTCTTTTCTAAAGAGGGGTTTTATTTTTTTTCCTCTTGAATTGCAATTTGACAAATCAGTATCATATATTTACAATGTAAATATGACTCATCTGAGATTCGGTATCCGTTTGGCGATAGAGAACCCGCTGTCCTCAAAGACCTCGATCATTCTGGTATTTTCCGGCAGGACGCGTGCGATAAAACGCTTAATCCTGAGCGCCGCGTATGCGTAAGTATCCGGAGGGTCCATCACGGTGAAATACTCGAGTTCCCGATCGCTGATATAGCTCTTCATGTACCCGAACCGCAGGCACCTTGTCTGGGGACTCAGCCGGTAGAAAAGTCTTTCAGTTTCTCCTTGTCGGCAGGGGTGATCAGACGGACCTTGAGGCTCTGGCCGTCTCTGAGTATGACCCTGATTATTGAAGGTTCGGCAGTAGTTTGCGCCATTATTTCCACTCCTTCGTCAACGCAGTTTTTTCTCTTCCACCTTTAACCAGGGCGTTTCTCAAAGATCTCCCGGAAATGAAACCCGTAGATCGCGGGAGTGACGGCCTGAGAACGGAGGCGGGGACGGCTGATCACAGTCCAGAGCAGTAGCCTCCAAGAACGGAACCGTTTTTTTCCAACGAGCCCGAGGGCGATAATTGCATCCTTCCGCTTCTTCCCGTTCATGAATGTCTTGATGGACCGACCTTCCTGAAATCGATGTATCCCCGGTCAACGTCTATGGATGTCAGCTGCACGCGAATCCGGTTGCCGACATCAAGGCCCTCAAAACCATTGACCACTCTCCCTTCGACAGGGATCGTGAGAAGCCGGGCCCAGGTGCCTTTTTCCGCTGCGCCGGTAACGATGGCATCGAACTGCTCTCCAATTCTGTGTTCCAACAGCATTGCCGCCGCGGATTTTCCGACCTGTCGTTCGACTTTGTTTGCGGCGTCTTCTTCTTCCGTGCAATGTTTCGCCAGGGCCTCAAGCTCATCATTGCTATACGGCAAAGAACTTTCTCCTATCGCGGCCTTCAATAGGCGTTGAGTGATAAGATCGGTGTACCGGCGATTAGGGGCTGTGGAATGAGTATAGTCCCTGACCGCGAGACCAAAGTGACCAGGGGCAGTGTCTCCCGGAAGTTCTGCAACGTATTCACCGGCCCCCATAAGTTTGATAACAGCCAGGGAGAGGTCGGGGAACCCGACCGGGTCGGCTGCTTTCGCCTTGGTCAGGAACTCCTCCAGGGCTCTTGAATCCGGCGCATGAGGGAGCTTGGACCCATGTTCATCAGCAAGCTCGACAATCCGGTCCCATCGTTTTGGAGTGCGGACTATACGACGGATAGAAGGGAATTTCTTTGACGAGAGATACCGGGCGTTCACTCCGTTTGCCGCTATCATGAAATCCTCGATGATGTCCTTTGCCCGGTTCCTTTTTTCGACTTCGAGATCGCGGATTTCATCGCCGTCAAATACCGGCCTCGCCTCAAGGGTTTCAAAACTAAGCGCGCCGTGCACATGCCGGAGGTTCTTCATGCCTTGCGCTGCCTTGTCCTGCAGGCGCAGATTTTCCTCAAGGCCATTTACCGCGGCAACAGCAGCAGGCACAATTCCATTCCCCTCAAGCCATGCGGCAACGCTGTTATAGGCGAGCTTTGCATGATTGCGGACACTCGCCCTATAGATATCAGCGTCCTGCAGAGACCCATCAGCGTTGATCACCATTTCGACGACGATCGCCAGTCGATCCTCGTTGAAATTCAGGGATGTGAGGTCCGTGGAAAGCTTTTCGGGAAGCATCGGGAATATCCTGCCGGCGGTATACACGGAGGTAGTATTATGGTGGGCGTGTTCATCAATTGCCGAGCCATTATTAACAAGCGCGTCCACATCAGCCACGGCAACAAGTATCTTGACCTTGTCTCCCGGCATTGCCTCCGCAACGGTAAGCTGATCCAGGTCACGGGAGTCATCGTTATCGATAGACGCCCATAGCAGCCCCCTCAGGTCTCGGACCTGCGCACTGTTTATTGCTGCAGGGGCTTGAATCCTGCCAAGTTCAGCGAGTACTTCACTTGAAAAGTCAGGGAGCAGTCCCCTCTGAAGCATCGCCCTATGCGCGATCTTCTGTAAGATAGAACGGTGTTGCTTATCATCGGCCTGCATATGCCGCATATCTCATTCCTATGTTAAGTACCTGAATTCAATGAATCATTCAAAGAGAGCGCGCATTCCCCCGGTCAATAGAAGTTTGTTTTTTCCTGGACAGCTTCATTCTATAGAGAGATGCTGCAATCGCTCCAATAGCCACACCCGCCAAAACAGAGAGAAATAAAACAATTGCAAGGGACGCTTCGAATGTCCAGAAGAGAAATGAGATTGCAACAGGTATTGCATTCTGTACCGCAAAGACCGTCACCACCGTAATGATCATCAACACGATTATTAATGTAATCACGCTCTTCCCCATTGTTGTTTTTCACCTCCACGTTCCATTATCATTTCAACTGTCCAAAACCTCTCTGACTTTTCTTAAAAGGTCGTACGGACTGAAGGGCTTGGAGATAAAATTAACTCCCTCTTTGAGAACATCTCTCTTCTCTATGATGTCGTTACTATATCCGCTCATAAAAAGGTATTTTATGTCAGGCCTTATCATCCTCGCTTTTTCGCAAACTTCATTGCCGTGCATCTTCGGCATGATAATATCAGCGACAATAAGGTTTATGCCGGCACTGTTCTCCGAGAAGACACTTAAGGCGTCTTTGCCATTGATCGCTTCCAGTACCTTGTAACCATACTTCTCAAGGAATATTTTTGAAACTTTTCTGAGAGCCTGATCGTCTTCTGCTAAAAGAATTATCTCCTTCCCGGAGGGGACAGGAGTCAATTCCGCCTTATCGAAGATTTCCTCTTTTGTCATAATTAAGGGCAAATATATCTTAAAGGTCGCACCCTCTCCAGGCCTGCTGTAAACATTTATGAAACCGTTGTGTTGCTTGATGATGCCGTAAACCATCGCAAGACCAAGCCCTGTGCCTTTTCCGACCTCTTTTGTGGTAAAAAATGGCTCGAAGATATGCTCTTGTGTCTTTTCATCTATGCCGGCTCCGGTGTCGGCAACTGAAAGAACGGCATAATCGCCGACTTCCCCATAGCCGTTAGTCTTTATGAAGTTGCTGTCTATCTGCACATGCTCCGTACTTATGGTTAACACCCCTCCATGAGGCATTGCATCACGGGCGTTCGTTGCAAGATTCAGCAAAACCTGTCCTATTTGACCTACGTCAACGTTCGCTATCAGTTCCTCGGCAGCCATATGCACTCCGAATTCAATATCCTCACCAATGAGCCTGTCCAATATCTTCCGTATGGAAAAAATGATTTTGTTGATATCTGCGGGCTTCATCTCCATCACCTGTTTCCTGCTGTAGGCAAGAAGGCTGCGGGTAAGGTTAGAAGCCCTTTCAGTAAGTTTGTTTAGTTCGTCCAAGTAAGGTCTCAACGGGTCATCGTCTTTCATTTTTTCATCAACAAGGTTTTGATATGCGATGACGCCGCTCAGGATATTGTTAAAATCGTGTGCAATTCCTCCGACAAGATGGCCTATGGCCTCCATCTTTTGGGATTGGAGCAGTTGTGCAGAGAGTTTCTTGCGTTCAGTGATGTCACGCACATTACATTGAATGAATCTCGCCCTGTCAACCATATATATATCAACATCAATAAGCTGCCCCTGTTTGGTTTCTGCAACCACATTCTCGTAATTGATAAATCCGGCCTGAATCAATTCCCGGATAGTCTCCTTGAAATCTTTTATGTCTTTCAACAGACCGATATCTTTAAGCTTTTTACCAATAAATTCCTCGCTCGAATAACCCAACATCTCCACGATGGCCGGATTAACGTTAACTATATTACCGGTCTGTTTATCAATCAGTAACAGACCATCCTTTGCGGTTTCGAACAGCCGCCTG
>JBLNHB010000294.1:0-4390 GCA_050268805.1 bacterium
AACGGTTATTAACAATTATAATACGTTTCTCCTGACCAATTTTATGCGTGCTCCATAAAAACATCGGCGTCGGCAAACACCCGGGTACCTGAAACATCAGGGATCTGACTAAAACCCCTTCAATCTGCTACCCTAATCTCCATGAAACAGGCTGCTTCACGGAATCCATGGTCCTTTGTCCCATCGCTCTATTTTGCCGAGGGGCTTCCGTACGTCATCGTCAACACGGTATCGGTCATCCTCTACAAGAAGATGGGGATCGACAATGCCGCCATCGCTTTCTGGACAAGCTGGCTCTATCTCCCCTGGGTCATCAAGATGTTCTGGGGACCGCTTGTGGACATGTACGGGACGAAGCGCAGATGGGTCCTCGTGACACAGGCATTGATGGCACTTTGCATGTTCTTTGCCGCGTATGCCGTTTCGAAGCCGGTGTTTTTCTTTTTCTCCCTTGCCGCTCTTGTGGTGGCAGCGTTCATCTCCGCAACGTATGACATCGCGACCGACGGCTTTTACATGCTCGTGCTCTCCGGCAAGGAGCAGGCGATGTTCGTGGGTCTCCGCTCCGGCTTTTACCGGCTGGCCATGATCTTCGGCTCTGGCATTCTCGTCCTTCTCGCCGGCATGATCGAGACATCGACCGGCAACATCCCCTTCAGCTGGACGGTTGCCCTGGGGATAACCGGGATACTCTTCTTCCTTGCTTTCCTTTATCACACGTTTGTTCTTCCTTTTCCGTCTTCCGACAGCCGACACCTGACTGCGCAGAGAACCGGGAGCATCTCCTTTCAAACAATCGTGTCCGCTTACTTCAGGCAGCAGAGAGTCGGCGTGCTGATCGCTTTCATACTTCTCTACCGCCTCGGCGAGGCCATGCTCCTGAAACTGGTTACCCCCTTCCTCCTCGATGCGCACCAGGCAGGGGGTCTCGGCCTGTCAACATCCCAGGTAGGCCTGGCGTACGGCACGGTTGGTATCATCTGCCTTGTCCTCGGCGGCATCCTGGGCGGCTGGTTCATCGCGCGGTACGGGCTCAGGCGCTGCGTCTGGCCCATGGTGCTCGCCATGCATCTGCCCGACCTTTTCTTTGTCTACATGGCATACACACAGCCGCCCGTTGCCTTTGCCTATCCGCTCATTGCTTTAGAGCAGTTCGGGTACGGCCTCGGCTTTACGGTCTTCACGGTATACCTCATGTATTCGGCGGATGGACAGTACAAGACATCTCACTTCGCGATCTCAACGGGAATCATGGCCCTGGGTATGATGGTCCCCGGTTTTGTGAGTGGCTGGCTCCAGCAGCAGGTGGGCTACACGACCTTCTTCGTCATCGTCTGCTTCCTGACTATTCCGGGAATGCTGACCATCCCGTTTCTGCCAAAGAGAGAAGCGTGAAAGCGGCAATAGGCGTATGTCTTGCGGAAAATCGACTCAGAGCGAGCGGTCGGCCGGGATCGTGGGACCGATCTCGTTCTTGATTATGTGCTTGATTTTCTCTCCCAACTGACGGGTTACCTCGGCATTCCGGAAGATGTTTCCCGATTCCTCTACTTTGGGGCTTGCGGGCAGGAAGTTGCTGGTGACCGTTGCTTCGAACACCACGGCAATCATGCTCCCGGGCTTGCCCTGCTGGGTAAGTCCGTAGACCTCTTTGAGATAACCGCGGATGGCGACCTCCACGTCGGCGCCCGGGGCCTTAACTAAACTGTCGCCGCGGAGGGCGTTCATGGCCTGGGCCATTTCTCCTGTTTTGACTTTATCCTTGCCTACCAGCCGGATGACTGAATCATTCCCGATTTCCTTTTTGATCTGATCAAAAACAGCGCCTTTCGGCTTCTCAGCCTTCTTGAGCTGTTCGTCGAGCTCGATGGGACGGAGGTAGACGAAGATAGGATCGCTGGGGCGTCGTTTGGGAGCCTGTTTGATCTTTTCGATCCGGTCAGCATTGGCCTGTTCAACTTTCTGTTCAAGACGCTGCTGGGCACGTCGCTGCTGAGCGCGGGGGTCGGTCTCGTCGTACACCGTGAGCTTACCGCTCTTATCAACCTCATAGATGAGAACTTTTTGTTTATTCTCATTGTAGCGGTAGACTTTTTCCACGCCGTTGATGGTGGAGATGGAATAGCTGCCCGGTATGGCGCAGGCCGTCAGGATGAGGATCAGAAAGAATATAAAAGAGATATTAATGAATATAGTGTACTTGTTCATCGCAAACCTCCTTCATGAATATGCTTTCTTTTCGTCCCGGAGGGAGGATCGCTTAAGTGTAATGCCTCTGAATGAGACGTTCTCTCAGTTCGAAGGCTTCTAATCATTCACTCCAAGGAAAATCCTCACGAGAGAGCCGATACCGAAGGAGAGAGCGGCAACGCCGAGGCTCACCCCCGCCATTTCGAGAAACCGTTTCCTGAAGGGAAGGTCCTTTGCCACGGCGATGTAGAAGGTAAACACGAGGATGATGAGGAGGGCATTGAGGATCGTTACACCCAGACAGATGAACTCATGGCTGAAGAACAGATAGGGGAAGATGAGCAGGATGACCGTTGCGATGTAGGCCACCCAGGTGTAGAGAGACGATCTGAAGGGATTCCTTCCTCCCTCAGACCTGGTGGAGAGATATTCCGATGAGGCCATGGAGAAGGCTGCGGAGATTCCGGTAATGAGGCCTGCGACGGCAACGAGTCGCGTGTTCCTGAGTGCGAAGGTGAGGCCGGCGAGCATTCCCATCAGCTCGACAAGAGCGTCGTTGAGACCGAGCACAATGGAGCCGATGTACTTCAATCGCTCCTCATCGATGAGACCGAGGAGCTCGTGCTCATGCCGGTCCTCGTCGTCTACAATTTGTCGTATATCGGGAATCCGGTGGGAGAGCTTCCCGTAGGTGACCTGGGCCTTCTCCTCACCCTTCTCCATGAGCTTGATCCCGAAGGTGAGGCCGAAGACCCGGGAGATCCAGTAGTACCAAATAAACTTCCACCGCTTTGGTTTTGCATCTCTGCCGGTGTGCTTTTTCCAAAACGTGTAATGCCCGAGTTCATCATCGGCGATTCTCCTGAGGACTCCGCTGTTGACGTCATGCCGGATCGAATCCGCGAGCTTCAGGTAAAGGAGGTGCTCGGTGATCTCATTTCTCTGTGCGGCGATGAGCGCAGCCTGCGTTTCCCGGTCGTTCATGTTTCCAGAATACTCGATGAAGAAGAGAAAGGCAACCGGGAAGAATGATCCGCGAAGAGCGAAGGATCTGCTTTGCCCGCTTGACAAACAGAGAATGAGGGGAAATCTGCGAAGTCCGTTCCGGAGATTTCCCCTCATCAGCCCTTCCTAGTACGCGCTCTCGCTCGGCTTGAGCATGTGAATCCCGACATTCCGCTCATCCGATTTCGGCGTGATGTTCTTCGCAGGGCTTTCGTCCCGGCCGCAGCAATCGCACTTCTTCTCAATTTGCTGATGCGAGTGTACCGGAGACGTTGCCTCTTCAGCCAGACTGAGCCCGGCAATGACGAGCACGAACATCACAGCTATTACTGCCGCAAGAATCCGCATCATCTTCTCCTCACCTCCTTTCTCTATGGGGAACTCTCCCCTGTTATTTAACTTCCCGCCGCGGGAGGAACCCTTCCTTCCGCACCTCTTGGGACAGGAGGATGATATCGGAATATGTTGAAAAAAAAATGAAGGCATCATGAAAAAATTGTGAAGATGCAGGACGAATGAGTTGCCGTTGTTTTCTTTGACTCTGCTGCGCGGTCGTCTCTCAGTTTGAGAATGGTGAAGGAATAATTTGTGACGCTCTGAAGGCCGTTGTCGTTGTTGAAGAGTCACGCCACCGCACTAGACGGTTACCGCTCGGCGCATAAGATTTTTCGCCTTCGAATCACCAGATCGACGCCATTGTCCGGCAGATTGATCGGCTACCGTTCGAATACATGAATCCCGAATTTTTTCAACTGCTGAACTAAATCGAACAAAGGAAGGCCGACGACGTTGAAGAAGTCCCCTTCGATCTTTTTGATGAGCACGGCGCCGAGGCCCTGGATCGCATAGGCGCCTGCCTTGTCGAGCGGCTCGCCGGAGTGTATATATGATTCTATTTCTTCATTGGTCATCTTCTTGAACCATACCCTTGTTTCAACGGATCGGGACACTTTTTTCTTCTGAGCGGTGTCAATGATTGTATAGCCGGTAACGACGGAATGTGATTTTCCGGTGAGCATCTTCAGCATCTTTCTCGCCTCTTCATTGGTGTGGGGCTTGCCGAGGAGCTTTCCCCGGAAGGAGATGAAGGTGTCAGCGGCGATAATGATGGCATTCGTATGTTTTTTTGCGACAGCCTTTGCTTTCTCAGCCGAGAGACGGCGGGCGAGCTTCAGGGGATCGATCTTCTCATCCA
>JBLNHB010000295.1:0-2906 GCA_050268805.1 bacterium
GGGTCCTGTGCCCAGTAGCCGACCGCTACTTCTAAGCCCATGGCATTTGCCAGGCGAGGGAGAAGGGAAACGAGAAAAAAGAACAAGAAAATTGAAAAAATTTGTCTGCTCTTCATAGTGCCTCCTTGTAAATTTGACACTATTTTGACATAAAAATAATTAAAAATCAACTTTTAATAAAGAAATTGAAACTTTTGTAGAATTTTTTGTTTTTTGGATTGCGGGTGTGGGAAAAGCAACCCTTGTATTGTTTTCACTGTTTATTGCGACGACACTTCTTGTGTCATAGAGCCCATAAATGACTCCGCCGATTGTTCCGAGAGCAATCCCGATCCCGAATTTTTCTCCAGGGTCATCACTATCAATAAGATACACAGCACCCCCAACAGCCGCACCGATTACCAGTCCGTATAGTGCGTCTTTAAACACCACATCCCCTCCGCTTTCAATGGCGAATGAGCTGCCCTGTAATACGATGAAAACCAAAACCATCAGAATGAAAAATTTCTTGACCATAATGACACCTCCCATGAGTTTTTTCGCTCCTGTTATGCATCTCCTCCTTGATCAGGCCCTGCTACCATGACGCAGATATTGGCTCCACCGTGGGAAAAGCTGTTCACAAGACCGCTCCTCAGCGGTTGCTGCCGGGGTGTATCCATGACATAATCAATTCCGGGCATCTCCGGGTCAACTAAGCCGAATACCGGAGGAATGAATCCTTCCCCCATTGAGAGGAGCGCTGCGACTATCTTCATGATGCCTGAAGCCATAAAGCTGCCTGTCTGACTCTTGAGCGCGGTGACCGGTATCCTATGTCCGAACAATGCCCTTATTGCCGATGCTTCAGAGAAATCGAGCTCCCGGGTGGAATTGGCTGATGCGGAGATAAAATCAGGTAAGCAACCCGCTTCTTTCAGAGCCATTTCCATGGCATTCTTCATATATTCCGGTGAAGAATAGGAAAAACGTCCGACCGAATCGGTGTTCGCGCCGATCCCCCTGACGTACCCCCAGATCTTTGCCCCCCTTTTTTCTGCATCTTCCTTTCTCTCCAAGACGAGGGCAGCAGCCCCTTCTGAAGGAACAATGCCGTCTCTGCGCTTGTCGAAAGGACAGAGGCAAGAGGTTTTGCTCAGGAGTCTCAACGTCCTCATCCCGAGGAGCAATATCTCGGAAAGCTCATCAACGCCGCATACCAGCGCTGTATCGGCAATCCTTTCTCTCAGGAGTTGCACCGCATAATACAGCGCCTGTTCGCCTGCAACATCCCCCTGGCTGAAGGTCGTATTCGGCCCTCTGATCCCGAGTTCTATGGAGATATGTGCTGCGGCTATGTTCTGTACCGTTTCAGGAAAAATCATCGGGTTTGTCTCGAGGGGTCCCCTCAGGAGCAGGCCCTCAAAAAAAGCATCGGTACTGCTGACGCTGCCGAGGCCCGTGCCGACAATGACACCGCTTCGCTCCGGATCGGAGGGCGGGGTCTCTCTTCCGGCGTTATCCCACGCTTCCCTCGATGCAATGAGGGCTAGTTGCGACACCCTGCTCATCCGCCTCGCTTTCATGGCCGGGATATACTTCTTGGAACTGAAGTCACGGATGAAACCAGCTTCTTTCAATCCGTACCGGACGAGGTCAATCCGGGTATCCGATGATATCCCCTGATGGCTGAAGATCCCCTCCCGAAAGAGTTCCAGTCCAACTCCGTAGGAAGAAACGACCCCGGCACCGGTAATGGCTATCAAGCGAACTTCCTCAGTACAAGGGCTGTGTTGTTGCCGCCGAAAGCCAAGGAAAGGGAAAGAATGGTCCGGACAGGCAGAGCAGTCGGTTGGGGTACATAATTCAGATCGCAAAGCGGGTCCTTTTCCTGATAATGCACGGTCGGCGGAATGATTCCCCGATCGAGGGGGAGAATGCAGGCAGCAGCCTCGAGAGCCCCTGCCGCGCCCAGGCAGTGGCCGATCATGGATTTTGTCGAGCTGACCGGAATGTCATAGGCACGTGCCCCGAAGGCGTTCTTGATCGCCATGGTTTCAGCGAGATCATTCGCAGGGGTCCCGGTGCCGTGGGCATTGATATAATCGATCTCCTGTATCCCCATGCCGGCATTCCTGAGAGCCGCATGCATTGCACAAGAAACCCCCCTGGCGTCGGGATGAGGAGAAGTCACATGGTGTGCGTCTCCGCTGATTCCGTATCCCGCAATTTCTCCATAGATCCTCGCGCCCCGTGCCTCTGCTCTCGCACTCTCTTCAACAATAAGCATTGCCGCTCCTTCGCCAAGGGATATCCCTTTCCTCTCGCGGTCAAAGGGCCTGCAGGGGTGTTCATCCACCGACATCAGGGAATTGAACCCGGCGAATGTTGTGTCCCCAAGGGATTCGCTTCCTCCTGTCAGAACCATGTCCGCCCTGTTGCTCCTTATCAGATCCGCAGCAATGCCGATCGCTGTTGAGGAAGAGGAGCATGCCGTTGATACGGTCATCCTGAAGCCCCTGCTGTTGCACCGGCGCCCGGCAAGATCGGTGAAGGATGATGATGAAAAGGGGAAGAGCCATGAAGGGGGCGGGGTCTCTCCTGAGAGCGCCGCCTTCTTGAACATCTCCGCAGAGAGAAGCCCGCCGGAACCACTGCCGATGACTACGGAGATGCGTTCGGGCTGCAATGAACCGTGCTCGAGCCCCGAGGTCCGGATCGCCTCTTCAAGGGCAATGAGCCCCACTCGGTCATTCCGCGATAGCCTTCTCGCCGTTCCCTCCATGGGCTGATCGAAATACTCATCCGGTACCTGCGCCGCTATCTTGACCCGGTGAGAGGAGGTATCGAAGAGCGTGATATCCCTGATGCCGCAGACGCCCGCCGAAAGGCTGTCCCAGTACTGGCCGGCATTCCTGCCGATTGCA
>JBLNHB010000296.1:0-5675 GCA_050268805.1 bacterium
CTCCTCGATGAGGAGAAGGTGAAATACCATATCAATCCGACAGGACGCTTCGTTGTCGGCGGTCCGATGGGAGATACCGGACTGACCGGGCGGAAGATCATCGTCGACACGTACGGCGGCGCCGGAAGGCACGGAGGGGGATGCTTTTCCGGCAAAGACCCGTCAAAGGTCGACCGTTCCGGCGCATACATGGCCCGGTACGTGGCGAAAAACATCGTCGCTGCCGGACTTGCCGATGAGGTCGAAATCCAGGTCGCTTATGCGATCGGCATTCCCGAACCCGTCTCGATCCGCCTGAATACATCGGGCACGAACAAAGCTCCCCTCCCGGTGATCGCGGACCTCATCAAGAAGAATTTCGATTTCACCCCCAAGGGGATCATCGACACCCTCAAGCTGAGGAGGCCGATCTACCGGAAAACGGCCGCGTATGGACACTTCGGCAGGGATGACAAGGACTTTACCTGGGAACAGACCAACATGGCTGAGACCCTACGGAAACAGGCGGGGCTGTAAGAGAAGAACAATTGTCAATACGAAATCCTCAACGACAGAGGAAATTCGAGATCGAGAAAATTTGAATTTGTCTGGAATGTAAGATTTCAAATAAAAGGAGAACGCATGAAATACGACGTCAAGAACCTGGGACTCGCCAGAAAAGGAAGACTGAGAATCGAGTGGGCGGAAATGGAAATGCCTGTTCTCAGGAGCATCAGGGAGAAGTTCAGGAAGACGAGGCCTCTCAAGGGAGTCCGGATAGCTGCATGTCTCCATGTCACGACCGAGACGGCAAATCTCATGGAGACCCTGAAAGCGGGAGGAGCAGACGTGGCCCTCTGCGCGTCCAATCCGCTCAGCACGCAGGATGACGTGGCGGCCTCACTCGTAAGAAACTCCGCAATTCCGGTATTCGCCATCAAGGGTGAGGACAAGAAAACCTATTACCGCCATATTCAGGATGCGCTTTCCCTCGAGCCGAACATCACCATGGACGACGGCGCAGACCTCGTTTCTTCTCTCCATACGACCCATAAAAATATATTGCCGAAGGTATTTGGCGGTACCGAAGAAACAACGACCGGGGTCATCAGGCTTCGTGCAATGGCAAAAAAGGGCGTCCTCAACTATCCGATCATCGCGGTGAATGACGCCCACACCAAACACCTCTTCGACAATCGTTATGGAACAGGACAGAGCACCGTTGACGGCATTCTCCGGGCTACCAACCGCCTCATGTCGGGATCGGTATTCGTGGTCTGCGGATACGGGTGGTGCGGAAAAGGAGTTGCGATGCGCGCTCGCGGCATGGGCGCGCGGGTCATCATCACCGAGGTAGACCCGCTCAGAGCACTCGAGGCGACAATGGATGGATATGAGATCATGCCGATCCTCGAAGCGGCACGGACCGGGGACATCTTCGTGACGGTCACCGGGGACATCAATGTGATCGACGGGGAGTGCTTTACGGTGATGAAAGACGGGGCGATCGTTGCGAACTCCGGACACTTCAATGTCGAGCTCGACATCAAAGCACTCAAGAAGCTTTCGAAATCGCGGAAAATAATCCGGGACTTTACCGAGGAATTCACGCTCAGGAACGGAAAACGGATCTATCTTCTTGGCGAGGGACGGCTCATCAATCTGGCGGCAGCGGAAGGTCATCCCTCCTCAGTCATGGACATGAGTTTCGCCAATCAGGCCCTCTGCTCGCTCTTCATCGCCAAGAACCGCAAGAAGATGAACAAGGATGTCTATTCCGTTCCCGAGGACATTGACCGCAATATCGCCCGGCTCAAGCTCCAGTCCATGGGTATCATCATCGACACCCTGACCGCAGAGCAGCACGACTACCTCGAAAGCTGGGAAATGGGAACATAAAGGTGCATGGTGGCTGGTTGTTGGTGATTGGTTCACTGCCAACCACCAGTCACTAATCACCAACCACCGCCGTTCCATGATTGACCTCAAGAGCCTGTCAGAAGCGTCGGTCTTCGATCTTTTCCGGGAAATGGGATTGCCCTCGTTCAGGGCGAGACAACTGCTCCATTGGCTCTATGAGAGGAACATCACGGATATTGAAAAGATCACCGAGTTCTCCCGGGAACTCCGCGACAAGCTCAAATCCATAGCATACATCAGCACCCCAGCCCTTCTTTCTTCGGAACTATCATCCGACGGCACCACGAAATTCCTCTTTCAGCTCGATGACGGGGAGCGGATCGAGAGCGTCCTCATCCCCGATAGAGACCGGTTGACCCTCTGCGTTTCTTCCCAGGTCGGATGTGCTATGGGATGCGGGTTCTGCCTGACCGGCGGCATCGGATTCAAGCGCAACCTCAGGTCCCGTGAAATCACCGATCAGGTTCTCTCGGTGAACAGGATGATCGAACCGCGGACGATAACGAACATCGTCTTCATGGGAATGGGCGAGCCCCTCTTGAATCTTGAGGAGGTCGGTGCTGCGATCCGGATCATGACGAAGTACATCAGGATATCGAGGAGGCATATTACGGTCTCAACCTGCGGCATAGCTCCCAAAATCAGAGAACTGGGTCAGATGAAACCCCTCGTCAACCTCGCTGTCTCTCTCAATGCGGGAGACGACGCGACACGAAGCGGGATCATGCCTGTCAACCGGAAGTATCCTCTGAAAAAACTCACAGCAGCGCTGAAGGAGTTCCCCCGTTCGCCGAGGCAACGCATAACCTTTGAGTATGTTCTCCTCAGGGGAATCAACGACTCTGACGAGCAAGCAAGAAAGACAGTTCAGCTTCTGAGCGGCATTCCCTCTAAAGTGAACTTGATTCCCTATAACCCGGCGGAGGGCTCGGGGTTCCGGAAACCCGGTATGGACAGGGTTCTGGCATTCCAAGAGATTCTCTCAAAGGCGGGAATCACTGCCATCATCAGGAAGAGCAAGGGGTCGGATATTGCAGCGGCGTGCGGCCAATTGAGCGCCCGGTACTCCCGGCAATCTACTTGATGAAACTGTTTACGAGCTTGATGAGTTCCTGCGTCTGGATCGGTTTTGGAAGGTAGGCGTTTGCGCCGATCGCCATTGCCCGCTTCTTGTCTTCCTCTGCGCCTTCGGTGGTAATAATGATGACCGGTATCCCCTTGTAATCGGGATTCCCCCGCACGAGGCTCACGAGCTTCAGGCCGTCCATGACCGGCATATTGATGTCCGCGAGGATGAGATCTACCTTCTCGGCCGAGAGTTTTTTCAGGGCGTCCACTCCGTCGGTAGCCTCGATCACCTTCGAATCGGGGACCCGCTTCATCGCAAAGGATATGAGCTGTCGCATCGTGGGTGAATCTTCAACAACGAGTATCGTGGGCATACCTCCTCCTATTTCTTCGGCTTTTCCTTCAGAAGTTCAAGGAAGCTCTGAATGGTCGTCAGTTTCCGCTCCGATTGGGTATAGAGCCGAGAAGAAAAGATAGCCGTTGCGGCATGGCCGGCGAGGAGATTAAAGAGCTCATAATCCACATTCGTGAACTTCTCCTTCTGGACAAGCAGGGTATAGATGGCGATAACACCGATCACATGCTCCTTGATCTTCAGAGGAATGCAGACCAGGGGATGTTCGAAATCCAAGGTCTCGTGGGTAATGTGTTCGGCAAAGTAGCTGTCACCCTCCTTGGCCACTCTTCCGATAATCCCCTTCCCTGTTTTCACCGAGGGCACGTCGGTATCGCGGAACCCCTCGGAAGCGACCGGTACGATCTCATTCGTTTTTTCATCCATGATCATAATGGAGAATTTCTCGGCACCGATGAGATTGATGACGATCTCGAGAACAATTTTCAAAACCTCATTGAAGTCGAGGGTGGAATGGAGCTGGTAACTCGCCACATAGAGATTGGCGAGGTTGTTGTTCTCTTCTTCGATCTCGATATACTTGGTCGCGAAATCCCTGTTCTCCTCTTCCACTTCCCGGAACCGTTCTTTCAGGGAATGCACCTCATCCTCGAGAATCTGGACGCGGTCCTCATAGAGCTTGATCTTGGCGTCGCCGGTCGACCGCTTGAGCGCCTCTTCAAGCTCTGCGACTTTGAACCTGAGCTTTTCATTCTCTTTCAGGATCTGTTTCGTAAACTCCTCGCCTCTGCGGAACATCTGCAGAAACTCTTCGGCGTTTTTCATGTACAGATTTTCCTTTTCCATGCAGAATTATCCCTTCTTGAGAATCTTTACCAATTCATTCGGGATATCGGAGAGCGGCTTGATGCTGCTTGCAGCCCCCGCCTTGATCGCTTCCTTCGGCATGCCGAAAACGACCGCGGTCTCTTCGGACTCTGCTATAGTATACCCGCCGCGCGATTTTATTTCCAGCATGCCCTTTTTCCCGTCATCACCCATGCCGGTGAGGAGAACGCCGATCGATTTACTCCCGAAACAGTCACTCACGGAGCGCATCATGATATCCACGGACGGAACATAACGGTCACTCTGCGAAGGGACGCGCAGGTTCGTATAGTAGGCGCCGTTCTTTTTCTTCACTTCGAGATGGACCCCGCCGGGACAGATGTAGGCTGTCGAGGGAACAATCCTTTCGTTGTCCTCAGCCTCCTTGACGGCGATGGAGGTGAGCCGGTTCAGCCTCTCAGCGAGCGGCTTGGTGAATCCACTCGGCATATGCTGGCTGATGAGGATCGAGGGAAACTGCGCCGGCAGCCGCGTGAGAATGATCTGGAGAGCGGCAGGCCCCCCTGTTGACGACCCGATCGCGATGATGTCTGCGGCGACGTGCTGTGCCGGTATGTCGGACGAGATCGTTTTCGCTTCGGCGAGGAGCTCAAGGTTGTCCTGCAGTTTCCTGAGCGAATGCTTTTCGATATTGTTAACCTTGGCCAGGAGGTCATGTTCGATATTTTTCAGTTCAAGGGAAGCCCGCTTCGTGGGCTTCGCAATGAAATCGACGGCACCGAGCTCGAGCGCCTTGAAGACGGTGCTTGAATCGCCGTAGGAACTCACCATGATGACCGGCGTAGGCCGCTCTTTCATGACCCACCGTAGAAAGGAAAACCCGTCCATCTCGGGCATCTCAAAATCAAGGGTGATGATATCCGGCTTGTACCGGAGCGACTTGGCCATGGCGTCGATTCCATCGGTCGCGACGGCGACAACCTCAATGGCGCTCCCGGTCTCGAGCATCTTCCTGATGGTCTGCCGGCTGAAGGCGGAATCATCCACGATGAGCACGCTGATCCTGTTGCTCGGCATATCAGGCCGTCTCCTTGGGGTCTGGTTTCTGGTATACCATATCGTTCACGAGGTGTCTGAGCTTGAATGCGGTCGAGAGGTTGATGAGGGATTCCGCGTGGCCGAGGAGGAGATAGCCGGATTCGTTCATCCGCTCATGGAACATCTGGACGAGTTTTTTCCTCGACTCCAGGTCGAAGTAGATCATCACGTTCCTGCAGAAGACGACATCGAAGCGCCCGAGGAACTTGACCTTGAAGGGGTCGAAGAGATTGAGGTAGCTGAAATTGACGAGCGCCTTCACCCGATCCGCTATTTTGTGGGCGCCGTTCGTATCGGCGCCGAAATATCTTCCGAGATAGTATGTGTCCGTCGTCCGGAAAGAATTCTTCCGGTACGCGCCTTCCCGCGCAACCTGGAGGACCCGCTGGTTGATATCGCTCCCCACCACTTCGATATCCCAGCCGGC
>JBLNHB010000297.1:0-5819 GCA_050268805.1 bacterium
CTTCATAGGAGGGTTCGAGCCCTTCGGGACAGGCGATCCGGAGCTCGAAACCGAGCAGGGAAGCAGCCTCGATGAGCGAGTTCGCCACATTGTTGCCGTCACCGATATAGGCGACCCGGACTTTTTTGAAGCTACCCTTCCTCTCCTGAATGGTCAGGAGATCAGCGAGGATCTGGCAGGGATGGTGCAAGTCCGAGAGACCGTTGATGACCGGGATTGTCGCATGTGCTGCAAATTCAGCGACCCGTTCATGACCGTAGGTGCGGATAACCACCGCGCGGAGGTACCGTGAGAGTACCCGGGCGGTATCGCTGATGGTCTCGCCTCTCC
Source organism: bacterium (assembly GCA_050268805.1). GTDB lineage: Bacteria > Nitrospirota > Thermodesulfovibrionia > Thermodesulfovibrionales > BMS3Bbin05 > JBLNHB01. The sequence goes on from JBLNHB010000297.1 coordinate 331, forward strand.
CGAGCTGGATCTCCTTGGCATTGAGCATGACAGGATGCCCGCCGAGCTGGTAGATGCCGACCTCAAACGATACCCGCGTGCGGGTCGATGATTTTTCGAAGAGCAGACCGATGCTCCTGCCGATGAGTGGACAGCGGGATGCGTCCTTGCCGGATTTCAGTTCAGCGGCCCGGGTAAGAAGTTTCCGGATTTCATCGGCCGAACAATCGCTCACCTTCAGAAAGTCACGCTTCATGAAATCCTCGCGAATATTTCATCGAGCACATCGATGAGCCGGTCGATGTGCTCCTGCCGGACGATGATGGGAGGGACGAACCGGAGCGTGGAGCCGGCGGTGCAGTTAATGACGATGCCTCGGTTCATGCACTGCGTGACAATGGAGCTGCAATCCCGATCGATCTCCATGCCGACCATGAGTCCCATACCTCTCACGTCGAGGATGATGTTCCGAAATTCCTCTTTCAGTTCGTTCAGTTTTTTCATGAGGTATGCGCCCATGCGCGTGCACTCGGCAAGGAGAATGCCGTCCTCGAGTACGGTCTCGATGGTCGCGATCGCAGCGGCGCAGGCAAGCGGGTTGCCGCCGAACGTGGAGGCATGGTTGCCCGGCTCGAAAGCGGATGCCACTCTCTGTATCGCGAGCGTCGCGCCGATCGGTACGCCGCCGCCCAGCGCCTTCCCGAGCGCCATGATATCGGGTTCAATGCCGAAATGCTCATAGGCAAAGAGTTTGCCCGTTCTCCCTATTCCTGTCTGCACCTCATCGAGGATGAGGAGGATGTCCCGGTCGGTGCAGAGCTCCCGCACCTGTCTCAGGTAATCCGGGTGGGCCGGTTTCACGCCTCCCTCGCCCTGGATAGGTTCGAGCATGACCGCACAGGTCTTCTCATTGATAGATCTTTTCAGGTCCTCGATCTTGTTGAACTCGACGTGCCGGAACCCCGGAGTAAGAGGCTCGAACCCCTTCTGGAATTTTGGCTGACCCGTTGCCGCAAGGGTGGTAATGGTCCTTCCGTGGAAGGAATTGAGCGCCGTAATGATCTCGTAGCATTCCTCGCCATGGTGGATCTTTGCATATTTTCTTGCAAGCTTGATCGCGGCCTCGTTCGCCTCGGCGCCGGAGTTGCAGAAGAAGACCCGGTCGGCGAAGGAATGCTCGACGAGGAGCTTCGCGAGCTTTGCCTGGGGCTCGATGTGGTAATAGTTCGAGACATGGATGAGCCGCTGCGCCTGCTTCTGGATCGCGATGACGACCTTGGGATGGCAATGTCCGACGACATTCACCGCGATGCCGGCGAGAAAGTCGAGGTACTCTTTGTCGTCGGAACTCCACACCTTGATGCCGTTCCCCTTCCGCAGGGAAATGGGGAACCGCTTATAGGTGTTCATCACATAGCGGCTGCTCTCTTCGAGGATCCGTTTCGTATCCATCATAAATAATATATGAAAAATTATTGAAAAATCAAAGCAGATGGTATTTCTGTCCCCTCTCAAAAGAGCGCTGGATGGGGTCCGCTCTGAGGGAAGATCAGGTCATTCTTTCCTTGATGATCGCGGCCAGCAGCGGCAGATTGATCTCGTGATGACCGGTGATGAAATATGACCGCCCGCCTTTCATGGTCGGCCTCTTGCAGACGTTCTCCAGCGCCCGGTACTGGCGGATGAAGTCGAGCGTTACGGTGGTGATGGCGTCGACCCGGTGGCCGAGGTTCCGGGCAATGGTGAGCGCTTTCAGGAACACCTCGGGGATGATGACCGCTGAGCCGAGATTGATGAACACTCCTCCTTCGAGATCGGAGACCACGGATGCGAGGAGTCTGAAATCGCGCATGCTGCCCTCTCCGATGGCGGAGCCGTCAGCTTCGGGGTGCATATGGATGATGTCGGTCCCGACCGCCACATGGACTGTAACAGGTATGCCTCGGTCATAGGCCGCGGCGAAGATGCTCTTGTCCCGGTGCCGGAATGCTTTGCCCCGTGCAATATATTCGCCGATTGCGCTCCCGATCCCCAGGCCTTTTCTCACGCCGTTCTTGATGGCGATATTGATGAACCTCCCGGTCTCCTCAGCCATGCCGAAGGCGCCGGTTGCGAGTTCGGGCGCCACATCCTCGGAAGTCATGCCGATGAAGGCGAGCTCAAAATCATGGATGATCGCAGCACCGTTCGCAGCGACCGCCGTGATGACGCCGCCCTGGATGAGGTCGATGATGATCGGAGAGAGCCCGACCTTGATGGGGTGGGCGCCCATGGCGAGGATGACTGGCCTCTGGTTTTTCCGCGCGGTGACAACGGCATCGGCAACCGCGACGATGTCCCGGGCAGCGAGGATGTCGGGCAGGGTATCGAGAAAGTCTGCAAACGAGCCTCCCTTCTCATGCGTCCCGGAGGCCAGGGAAACCTCGACCTTGCTCTTCCGTGTCTTCAGCGAGTACCGCCTGACTTTCTTTAACGATAAGGGTCTGTATTTTTTCATGGTGAAAAATTTTAGCACAACCTTGATTTTTTTTCAGGGTTCATGGTTTAATTCACTACTTTTTGAAATCTCAGATGCGAATCGTATCAGGAGGATTTTCAGATGCCCCAGAAACCGGTAAAGAAGAACCTCTCGGCAATCAAGAGAGCGAGACAGGCTGAAAAGCGCAGGGTAAAAAACCAGGCGATCGAGAGCGCCATCAAGACCTACACGAAGAAGTTCCTTGAAGCGCTCGAGAACCAGGACAAGGGGAAGATCGAGGCAGCTTACCTCATTGTCATACAGGCGCTCAATAAAGCCTCATCAAGCGGAATCCTCAAGAAGAACAACGCGTCCCGGAGAATTTCGAGCCTTTCCAAAAAACTGCACGCCGTCACTTCCGGACGAGCAGCTTAGCGATCAGGAGCTCCAGCGGAAACGTACTCCCCGTGGATTTGTTCACGGTATCTGCCTCGACGAGCGTTCGATAGAGTCTGAGCAGGCTTTCAGGATCCTGCATCCCCCCCCGGCGTGAAAATTGCCAGTTGATCGCACCGAGGAGCATGCTTACATCACCCTCCCGCAACGAGCGGGCGAGATCGAATGCAGTTTTCTTGTCCCCTTCGGAGAGCGCCCTCGTAAACTCAAAGGTGTCGGCGCTCATCTCGCCGCTGATGATGCCTGCCGCGTCCCGTATTTCAATCTGCTTTCTTCCGAGAAGGGAGAGCTTATTGATTTCCGATGTGAGGAGACCGGCATCGCTCCCGAGCATGTCGATCAGAAATGTGATGACCTTTCCGGAAAGGGATATTCCCAGGCCCTTGGCATACGATATGAGCCATTCCTGGAGTTCAGCCTGCGTGAGATCGAGCGCGATGATCCTGCATGAGGAGAACTGTGCCTTTTTGGCTGCCTTGAGCGCATCGTTATAGAGAAGAAAGAGAGTGGATGCATCGGAAGGCCGGGAAAGGTATGCACTCAGGAGATCGAGCTCCTTCTGCTTCATCTTCTGTGCATTCCGGACGATGACCGACTTCTTTCCCGCGAAGAACGAGAAGGTGTTGAGGCTGTCGAAAATCTCCTGCATCGGGGGGCTCAAATCAGATGCGGGATCGAGGTCATACACATCCAGGGAAAAGTCTCTCTGTGAGCTGTCGATGCCTTCGCGGACCGCTCTCTCGGCTTCGGCGAGAAAGTAAGGGTCTGATGCGTACAAAAGGTAGGCATGGTGGCTAAACCCCGCTTCCTTTTCTTTCTGGAATTGGCGAAGGCTCACCGGTAGACAACCTCGATGACGATGGTGCGCGCAAGGGAGACAAGCGCCTTTTCGACTGCGACCTCTTTCAGCGTCATGATGCTGTTGATGTCCTTCTCGGCGACGAAGGATTCGATGAAGGGTGATCTCTTTGAGAGATACTGGCGGCTGAATCCATCGGGTCCTGCTATGCGGACATCAGCCCTGATGACTACTTCATATTCAGTCGAAAACTCGTTCTTCTCAGCGACAATCTGGAGGGTGAATTCGGTTATGTCGGCAGTCAGAGCATAGGTGGAGGAATTGACCACCTGAATGCCCTCACGGATGAATTCCTGAGCCAGCTTCTTGTGAAAGATATCTTCGAGGTTGGGCTGGGTCGTTCTGTTGGTGATCGATACAATCTCGATCTTCTGGAACGGGAGCTGCGCCGAATTCCTCACCGTATATCCGCAGGAGGCGAGAGAAAATAGAACAAGAAGAAGGGTTACGGTGTTTATCACTACCTTCATTCCCGCTGTGGCACGGGAGAACGTGAAGAGGGGCAGTCCCTCGACGCCTTCTACCTGCATATGGCGGGAAAAGTTTTTCATACCACGATGTTCACGAGCTTGCCCTTCACGACGATGATCTTCCTGACGGGCTTGTCCCCGATGAAGTCTTTCACTTTCGGGTCTCCCAGCGCCGTGGTCTTTATCTCGTCGTCCGCACGGCCTGCCGGAACCATGAGCTTTGCCCTCACCTTGCCGTTGATCTGGACGACGAGTTCGATCTCGCTTTCCCGTGCATACTCCTCGTTCCATGCCGGCCAGGGTTGCTGGAAGAGGCTCGGCTTCTCGCCGATCGCTTCCCAGAACTCTTCGGCGATATGAGGGGAGAAGGGGCCGAGGAGGAGGATGAGCGTCCTCACGGCAAAGTCAACCACTGCGAAATCTTCGTCAGATGCCGGATCAAAGGACGTAACCTCATTGAGGAGCTCCATCATCGAGGCGATCGCGGTGTTGAAGTGATAATCGCGCTCAATATCGCCGGTCACTTTCTTGATGGTCTGGTGGGTCTTCTTGAAGAGCGGTGATTCCCGGTCAATCCTTGAGCCGGCATTTTTCGTCTCCCGGAGCCTGTCTTTCAGCTGATACACGACCGACCAGAGCCTGTTGAGGAAACGATATGAGCCTTCCACTCCCTTGTCAGACCATTCGAGGTCTTTCTCGGGGGGAGCGGCAAAGAGAGAGAAGAGACGCGACGTATCGGCTCCGTACATGCCGATAAGACGGTCAGGGTCGATGATGTTCTTCTTGGACTTCGACATCTTCTCGACCCTCCCGCGCTCGACGATGCTTTCACAAAGGGTGCACCTTCCGCCGACCATCTCTTCAGGGAAGAGCCATCCGTGCTCGGGGCATTTCAGCGTCTCCTTGCAGACCATGCCCTGGGTCAGGAGATTGGTGAACGGCTCGTCCACCGGGACGATGTCCATGTCCTTGAGCACCTTCGTGAAAAAGCGCGAATAGAGGAGGTGGAGAACGGCATGTTCCACACCGCCGATATACTGGTCAACAGGCATCCAGTAAGAGATATTGTCTTTCCCGAGCGGGTCCTCGTTCCGTTTCGAGCAGTAACGGATGAAATACCATGACGAATCGACGAAGGTGTCCATGGTATCGGTCTCTCTCCTGCCCTGCCCGCCGCATTGGGGGCACGGTACCGTGACGAACTCGGGAGCTTCCGTGAGGGGCGATGCGCCCTTTCCGGTGAAAGATACGTTCTGGGGGAGAATGA
>JBLNHB010000298.1:0-7509 GCA_050268805.1 bacterium
GGGAATCGATGCTCGTCCAGAAGATGTGTGACGAGAGGATTGAGTAGAGTGCAAGTGAAGAGTGTAAGTGGGACTTACACTAATCACTTACACTGTCTCATCACTTTCAATTGAGGGAGAAGTCTATATCCAGGGCGCTGTATCCGAAGGGGCTCAGGCAAGGGGCCGCAAAGCGGAAATCCACGCCGTTTTCTCTCAGATATTTGTTGAAACTGCAGCAGGTATCATACCGGTAGGCATGATAGGCGGTCCATAACTCCTTCACCGTCTCCACACTCGCGTCGGTCAGAAGAAAATGGTGCTTTTCATACATGAAAAATACCATGTCTTTCCTTCCTCCAACATCATGCTCCTCTGCCTCTGCACCGCGCGAGCGCGGGAAAGAGCGTACAGAGAGAACGGTCGACATCCATTTTCGTCGCAAACGTGCCGAGAAGCATCTCTATGAAAACCTGCCTCAGGTTTTCATAGCGGTCCATTTTATTTCTCAATAGCCGCTCGAACCGCTTCATGAGGAGAACATTGAAAAACACCACTGAAAAGATGGCACCGATCGTGCCGGTCGCCACCATAAGACAGGGGACCGGATGGATATTGAGGATCATGCAGATCATGGAACCGAGGAAGATGCCTATGAGGAAGACAATATCATGGAGAAGAATCCTGTTATACCTCCCGTACTTCCTCGTCTTTCTCCTCACCGCAAAATCCACCTCCGCCCGGAAAAGGTCTTCGGCGAACGTCCTGGCGTCGGCGAACTCGTTTCTCCGGATTCTGCTGTCGATGAGATTGAGGAGCCTCTCCCGCTCAAAGGCGATATATTTCTCAGGAGGGATCGGTGCCATTCTATTTACCTTCTTCATGCACTATTTCGTGCAAATCATATGCCATTCTCCGGTCTCTTCTTCCCGGGGACCGATGAGACGGAAAAGCAGGAGGAATCCAAGACAACACGGGATAGGACTGAGGGAAGCTTTTCCAATACTCAACGCTTTTGCCATAGAAATCACTGCGTTTCCAGAAGGATCTTACTATTAATGTACCACACCCTCTCTCCGTTTGGTCATGCGGGAACACATTTGTTTATTTAATGAATCGATAATACCGTTTTTGTCATGGTGTCAAAAAATGACCTGGTCCTGGTAGAAAAGCCTCAGCTGATTCGTGTCTCCGGATGCAGAGAAGAGGACCTCCGCAGGTTACGGGGAAGGGGCGGCACTTCGAGGGGCATTTCCGCTCTTTCGCAATTCATTGATCAGCTCCATCATCTCCTCGCGAGTACTGGCATGAAATCCTCTTTCCTTCAGCCGCCGCATGCCAGGCACGCCCCTGATATACCAGGCGTACAGTTTCCGAAAGATCACGGTCCCCTTCTGCTCACCATAGTGGTCCGCGCATAAGTTAAGGTGTTTCACCATGACGGCCATCCTCTCTTCCAGGGGAGGTTGCGAGATGGCTCCTGCACGAAGGAACTCCCCGGTCTGCCTGAAAATCCATGGGTTCCCCAGAGCGCCCCGCGCTATGGCAACGCCATCGCAGCCGGTCTCATCAAACATTCTCTTGACGAGGTGGGGCGAAAGAGCATCTCCACTCCCGATCACCGGGACCTGAACGGCCTCCTTGACTCTCCGGATGACATCGTAATCCACCCCGCCGTTATATCCCTGCACCCTGGTTCTCCCGTGGACGGTTATCGCACTGACGCCCGCGTCCTGGGCATGAAGAGCAATGTCCCGGGCGTTGACCGACTCCTCATCCCACCCTGCCCTGATCTTGACCGTCACAGGAACAAAAGCGTTCCGGACGAGCGCTGAGAGCAGATCTTTCAACTTCCCGGGCTCCTTCATGAGGGATGCGCCCTCTCCTTTGGCAGTCACTTTGCGCACAGGACAGGCTGCATTGAGGTCTATCAGGGCAATGTCATAGGGCCGGAGGATATCGAGGGACCTGAGCATGGCCTCCGGTTCATCACCCAGAAGCTGAACAGCGAGGGGCCGGTCCTCCGGAACCGTCGCAAGCAGCTTGATGGTGTTTTTGCCCTGAAAAGCCAGAGCCTGGGCGCTGATCATCTCGGTAAAGGCAAACTCGCAACCCAATCCCCGGTTGATCAGCCGGAACGGGAGGTCGCTGATGCCGGCAAGCGGCGCGAGCATGCACCGCGATGCCAGAGAAACAGTTCCAATATTCACCATGCTCTATTGTATCGCGGACCCTCGGGTGAGCGTCAACATCGGACCATTCCGTTCAACTCTTGGGAGAGAAGAGACGAAATATAGTACGATAGAAGATTCTTGAGAAGAGGAACACGAAAATGGCTCCGGAAGAGAAGAGGGTTCGAAAAAGCCTGAGGCTGTCGTTCTTTGACGGCATCTTTGCGAGCGCCATGATCGGCTTCACCCAGGAGTATTTTTCTCCCTTCCTCATCTCCATCGGCGCTACGGTGCGGCAGATCAGCCTTCTGAGCGCAGCTCCCAATCTGATCGCGTCCCTCGTGCAGATCAAGAGCGCCGACGCGGCGGAGTGGTTCGGTTCGCGGATGAGCGTCCTGAATATCTTTGTCCTCCTCCAGGCGCTCACCCTCATACCCGTCGCCCTCCTCTCCCTCTCGGAACAGGAGCACGTGTATCTCTTCATCGCGTGCGTCACCCTCTTCGTCTCCTTCGGAGCCTTCGCGACACCGGCATGGGGGAGCATGATGTCGGACCTTGTCCCGAAAGACAAGCGGGGAGAATATTTTGGATGGAGGACAATGGTCCTCGGCTTCACCACCCTTGCAGCCATGTTCACGGCAGGCTTCATCATTCAGCACACCCGGCCGGTCTCTCCTTCTCTCGGGTTTGCCCTCATCTTCGGATCTGCCGGCGTTTTCAGGTTGATTTCATGGTCGTTCCTGAGGAGAATGTACGACCCTCCCCTGTCCAGGACCAATCATAAAGAATTCACGTTTCTGAGATTCCTTTCCGGAATCAGGAAGGACTCTTTTGCCCGGTTCGTCGCCTCGGTCTCGCTGATGAACTTTTCCGTGAACCTCGCGGCCCCCTTCTTTGCCGTCCTCATGATCAGGGACCTCGGGTTCAGTTACCTCACCTATACCGTGCTTATCATCACCGCGAGCCTCACGGTCTACCTCACCATCGGCCGATGGGGAAAGCATGCTGACCGCGTGGGGAATATCAAGGTCATCAGATCCACATCGCGCCTGATCACCCTGCTGCCGCTTCTGTGGGTCTGCAACCAGAACCCGCTCTTCCTCATCGGCGCCCAGATCTTTTCAGGGCTCCTCTGGGCTGGGTTCAATCTCTCGGCCTCCAATTTCATTTACGATGCCGCGCCCTCGGAGAACCGGACGAGGAGCATCGCCTATTTCAATGTGATCAACGGGTTCGCTGTTTTCTCAGGCGCCCTTCTGGGAGGCTTCCTCGTTGAACAGCTTCCGCCCCTCATGGGGAACAGGATATTCACCATTTTTCTCCTTTCCTCGGTCCTCCGTATATCGGTATACTTTCTCTTCATAACCAGGCTCCAGGAAGTGCGACCCGTCACCAAGGTCGGGAGCATGGATCTCTTCTTCAGCATCATCGGCATAAGGCCGCTCCTCGGCATAGAGCGAAAGACCATCCGGCTGTAACCTTGTGATTTATGCATCCGGGGCAGTGTGCCGAAAAAAAGAATTGCATCGATACCGCAGACGCACCCAGATATAATTGAAAAGCCCCGCTCTGTGGGGAAGAGCGGTCCCTCCTCCGATATATCTCTCATCGATTTCAATTCTTTTTTTGAGACATGCCGGCCCGGATATCCGAAAGGAATAATACTGAGGGAGAAGCACTCTCAGGCGAACAATCACTGAGGTTTTCCTCTATTTGACTGAATCCACCGAAAAAGCTATAGTACGCTCACGGGTGCTTCGAATGACCTGCGAGGGAATCAGGCCCTGCCCCGCAGATATGCGGCCATACGTATCGAAAGGGTGAATTATGGCGAGCATGGATATGGAAAAAGAATATTCTGCGTTCTTCGGCACATTTTTCGACTCGGTCAAAGAAGAGCATCAGACGCTCACCGGCTCCAGGCAGGACGATGAACTTTCCCTTTCCGAGCAGGCATTCAGAAACGCGGTGAGAGCGCTGCCCTGCCCGGTCAGTATTATCAGGCTCCGGGTCAATACCCGGAAATATTCAGAGGCAAAGAATCCCGTCTATCATCTCATCACGTTCGATTTTTCCCGGTGCGGTCTTTCTGCGGTCACCTACTACGGCGAGAGGGACCTCGATGAGCTCGATGCCCATGCCGGGGCATGGAAAGAATTCGACCTCAATCCCCAGATGCTGAATGAGCTCAGGACGTTCCGGCTCGGCGGGTACGGCTCGCCGAACCAGTGGAACTGGGTCTGGATCGTGCCCTACGACATTCTCAAGCATCCCGGCCTCTATGTCGAGGATTTCCTCGCCTCCTTCCAGATCACGTTCAGGAACAAGATCATCAAGGAATTCGGCGAAAAAACCGATTTCAGCAAGAAGTATTGGCTCCCCCACGACCCCATTCTGCACCTCCACGAGCTCCAGAAACGCGACGATATTTTCAATTCTTTCGTGCGGGTCGATAAATACGGAGACCGGAGCGAACTCACCATCGAAGATGAGCAGGAGAGCATCAGCGGCATCCAGCTCATTCCGCATGTCCCTGAAAAGATCACGAATATCTTTCGCACCGCCAAGAAGCTCTATATCTTCGGTTTCTTTGAGCACGCGTTCTTCAACATCGCACTGCACTACGCGTTCCTCGCCATGGAAGCGGCCCTAAGGCTCAGGCACCGGGAACTGTTCGGAGAATCAGGGGACGCCAACCGTCTCGATGAAATCATCCGGCAGCTCGTGGAAAAGGGGACCATTCCGAAAGGGGAAGCGAAATATTACGATGCGAGGGGCGAATTCAGGAATGCCCTTTCCTATCTTGCAGGGACATCGCTCCTGACCCCGATCGCCGACACGTTCGAACGGCTCGCATACCAGATCAACGTCCTCTACGACATGAAGAAGGCCAAAGACTGAGGCCCGCAGATTCCGCCCCCCCGCATCATCACCGGATCAGACCACGCCGCCTTCTCCCCTGAGCTCGCCGATGACATGCTCATCCGGCTTCGGGAGTCCCGCTATCTTCCAGGCAACCACCGGGTCGAGAAAGGTTTCGCTGAAGCAGTCCTTTGCTTTGTGGAGATTCCTGCAGACCCCCCGCAGGATCGGAAAGGCATGATACTGCAGGTAATAGTCTCTCATGAACCCGATGATCTCCATCCTGTCTTTGGTGAGTTCCTCCACGCCTTCCCGCTCGGCGAGCGCGCAGGCAACTCCCTCGCTCCATTCATCCGGATTGACCAGATACCCTTCGTCATCAACCGGGACTTTCTTTCCTCCGTATTCTATGAATGCCATGACGCACCTCCCTCTTTTCTTCATTGTACTTCACAGCCTGAAAGCAGTCAATAAGCGTAAGACGAAGAAACGCCTTGTAAAAAATGGAGGGGTACTATGAGGACTTCTCGATGTCGATCTGGTAGTTTCCCGGCAGGACAGTTTGGTCGGCGATGACCGTGATTTTGATGCCCGATTCTTTTTCTATCGCCGTGACGTCATCTCGCTTGGTGTTCATGAGGTAGTTTGCGCTCTCAACAGGGAGACGGCAATGAATTCTCAGGACCCCGCCTTCGAGCACCCGCCGCTCCATATCGCGGAGGGCGGAGAGCGCCACGCTGTCCTCTGTCTTGACCATTCCCGACCCGCTGCAGGCCTGGCACCGTTTCTGGATCGCATCGAGATAGGGTGGCCGCAGCCGCTCCCTCGTCATCTCCGCTATCCCGAACCGCGATATTCCGGTGATCTCGGTGTTCGCCTTGTCCGCGCTGAGGGAGTTCCGCAGCTGTTTCTCCACGTCCCGCCTGTTCTCCGAGGAAGCCATATCGATAAAATCAATCACAATGAGGCCGCCGATGTCCCTCAGTCTGAGCTGACGGGCGATCTCCTCGGCCGCCTCGAGGTTCGTCCTGAGGGCCGTCGCCTCTTCGTCCTTCTCTTTCCTGCTCCTCCCGGAATTCACATCGATCGCCGTGAGCGCCTCGGTCTTGTCGAAGACAATATACCCCTTTGAGGGAAGATAGACGTACCGCTCGCTGATCCTCGACACCTGGCCCTCGATACCGTAGGCGCTGAAGAGCGGTTTCTTCTCCTTGTAAAGACGGATATTCATCTTCCGCCACGGAGCGGTCTTCCTCAGATAATCCCGGACCGCATGGTATATCGCAAGGTCATCGACGAGGACCTCGGTCACATCGGGAGTGAGATAATCCCTCACGGTCTTGACCGCGAGATCGTGCTCCCGGTAAATGAGGGACGGAGCCGGTGCTTTCTTGGCATCCTGCTGGATCTTGTTCCAGAGCTTCCGGAGATACTGGAGGTCCTGGGAGAGTTCCTTTTCCGTTGTGTCGCTGCTCGCCGTCCTGAGGATGAACCCTGTTCCCTTGGGAAGCTTGAGAGACTGGAAGGTCTCTTTGAGCCGGCCTCGGTCCTCACGCGATTCTATCTTCCTCGAAACGCCGACCATCTCCCGTCCGGGGATCATGACAATGTACCTGCCGGGAAGGGAGATATGGGTGGTAAGGTTCGCCCCCTTCGTGTCGCGTTCTTCCTTTTCGACCTGGACAATCAGCTCCTGTCCCTTCTCGAGCGCTTCCTGTATCCTGACCTTCTTCTTTCCTCCCTTTTTCCGATAATACTCTGACTTGACGTCCCGCATCTGGAGGAAGCCGTGCTTCTTCGGCCCGAAGTTCACGAACACAGCCTGCATGCCCGGCTCGATTCTGGTGATAATGCCCTTGTAGATATTCCCTTTGAGGTACTCTCTGGAGGCGAGCTCAGCGGAGAAATCGATGAGCGTATCACCCTCGATAATAGCGACACGCTTTTCCTCAGGGTGACGCGCGTTGATAAGGATCCGCTTCTCCATGGAGACATTATACACAGCTTCAGCCCATTTCGCCATGGGAAATTCGGCCTGTTCACCGGAGCATACGGGATAGTGTACAATTTTCCATGGCTCTCACCATCGTCAAGGCATCAGGCCAACAGGAAGAGTTCCGGACCGAGAAGCTGGTCACCTCCCTCATCCGCTCGGGCGCAAGCCCCGATGTCGCGGAAGAGATAGCAGACCGCATCAGGAAATCCATCGAGCCCTATGCCACCACCCGCCAGATCTACCGGCTCGCCAAGACCCTCCTCAGGAGACGCAACCACCTCTCGCTCGTAAAGTATTCTCTCAAGCAGGCAATTTCCTCGCTCGGCCCCTCGGGATTCCCTTTCGAGAAATATTTCGCCCGTGTTCTCGCGCGCTATGGGTACTCCGTCCAGACGAATCAAATGGTCCTCGGCCGCTGCGTGAAACACGAAGTCGATATCCTTGCGAACAGGGAGGGCGAGTATTCCATGATCGAATGCAAATACCATACAAACGGAGGAA
>JBLNHB010000299.1:0-5386 GCA_050268805.1 bacterium
ATCTTGAGCGGAGCAGGCAGCGCGCCGGCCTTGAGCACGATGGCGAGGTCCTTCGCGTCCTGCATGGTGAAGTTGCCGGTGATCTGGGCATTGCCTCCCCCGATCCGCTCTTTGATCACGGGAGCGGAGTAGAGATTGTTGTCGAGGATGATGGCGAGTCGTTTCTGCGTATACTCTCCCGTGATGTCCTCGAAGAGCTTTGCTCCTGCCGGATTGAAGGTGATGGACACGTTCGGTTCATTCATCCGCTGGTCGATGTTGACCCGTGCATCGCTCAGCAGCTCGCCGGTGAGGAGGGCCTTCTTTTTCACGAGATACGGCAGTTTCTTGACGGCGCCGGTCTCTTTATCGACAGTCCGTTGAAACAGAATTTCATCATCCGCCGGAATTTTCGGGCCGAATTTTTTCAAGAAATCCTCCTCTTCACTCGGCCGGATATAGGAGGGGAATTCAGCCGCGACAGGGGGCTGATCATCAACGAGCTTGAACTCAAGGAGCGCGGTCTTGCCGATGAGCTCGATTGCCCGTTTGGGTTCCTTGATGCCCGGGAGCTGGACCACGATCTCATTTGCGCCCTGACGCTGGATGGTCGGCTCCGCGACGCCGAACTGGTCAATCCTGTTCCTGATCGTCTCGAGCGCCTGGTCTGCCGCTGAGTCCATGATACGCTTCGCCTCTTTCCCCGATAGTCGGTAGGCGAGCGGCGCCGAGGGGCTATCGATTGCTTCGAGGATAGGGTAATCGTCCTCGATCGCCTTCCTGATCTCCATGGTATTCTGGGAGACGAGGATCACGGGGCCTTCGGTCTTGACATCCGCCTTGAACTGTTTTTTCTGGAGGATTTCCTCGACGCTCGCGGCGATCCGCGCCGTGGTTGTTTCCGCAGCCTTTTCCGCCTCCACCTCGAAGACGAGATGGATACCGCCCTGGAGGTCGAGGCCGAGGGTTATAGCCTTCTCGGGCATCGCCTCCTTCCACCATTTTGGCAGCGAGCCATAGAACGGCATATTGGGAATGAGAAACACAAAGGAAAGCAGGAGCGTGAGGCCGAGGAGAGAGAATTTCCAGATAAGACTTTTTTTCATGAAAAGTAAACCTCCTAGAGAAAGAAAAATATAGCAAAGACATCAACCACAGAGGCACGGAGACACAGAGAAAGGCAAAAAACAGAGGTTAAGAAAAAAATAAGACTCTTAATGAGAACCGGCTTTTAAAATCTGGTGATTTAGATGAATTAATTTTTTTCTGTGCCTCTGCGTCTCTGTGGTTAAGTTTTTATGTTTAGTCTTCGTCGGCTGCGGCCCGGACCGTAGCAATATACCCTTTGCCGATCTTTACCTTCACATTCTCCGCGATCTTCAGGGTGATGGTGTTCTCCGATACCGCCTCGACAACACCGTAAATACCGCCTGAGGTGATGATCTTGTCTCCCTTTTTTATGGCCGCGAGCATTTCCCGGTGCTGCTTGGCTCTCTTCTGCTGGGGCCTGATCAGGAGAAAGTAGAAAATGACGAATATGATGATCAGGGGAAGGAAGCTGGTGAGCATGCCGCCGGCCCCTCCCTGCCCTCCTGCTCCTGGCTGTGACGGTCCCATTGCCCATGCGATGCCTTCAAACATTACACACCTCCCGAATTTTTGACCTATATACTACTCATTTCCCGGATTTTAATCAATAACTGCGCAGGTATTTCCCGGTGATGGAAACATCCGATTTTCTGATCTCCTCCAGAATGCCCTCAAAGACGATCTCCCCGCCCCGGTCTCCTCCCTCGGGCCCCAGGTCGATGATCCAGTCCGATGTTCTGACAAAATCGAGATTGTGTTCAATCACGACGACCGTGTCTCCCCGCTGGACGAGGAGCCGGATGATGTCCACAAGTTTCGAGACATCGTGCATATGGAGGCCGACCGTCGGTTCATCGAGAATATAAAGAGTCGCTCCTTTGGTTTTTTTCGCGATCTCCTCGCAGATCTTGAGCCGTTGGGCCTCTCCGCCCGAGAAGGTGGTAGCGGGCTGGCCGAGCCTGAGATAGCCGAGGCCGATGTCCCTGAGGAGCGAGAGCGTCTCCCTCACTCTCGGCTGCTCGGAGAAGAAGTCGAATGCTTCGTCAATGGTCATTTCGAGGATGTCCCTGATCGTCTTCGACCGGTAGGTCACTCTGAGCGCCTCTGCGGTGTACCTGCTGCCATTGCAGGAGGGGCAGGTGACAAAGACATCTTCGAAGAAAAACATCTCGATCTTCTGGTACCCCTCTCCCGTGCAGTCCTCGCAGCGTCCGCCGGGAACATTAAAGGAGAAAAATCCCGGGGAATATCCCTTCGCCCGCGCTTCGGGAGTGTCCGCGAACAGTTTTCTGATGGGGTCGAACACCTTGAGATAGGTGGCGGGGTTCGACCGTGGCGATCTTCCGAGGGGCGACTGGTCGATGAGCTTGATGTCAGAGAGATGCTCCAACCCTCTGAGCTGCTTGTAGGGAAGTGGGATATCGCTGCTCTTCTTCAGCCTCCGCGCCACTGCCTGATAGAGCGTGTCCACAACAAGACTGCTTTTGCCTGAGCCGGATACGCCCGTTACCACGGTCAGCGTGCCGAGGGGGACCGTGAGCTTGGCATTCTTGAGGTTATGGCCTGTGCAGCCGTCAATGACGAGATGACGGCCGTTTTTCCCCCGGTGGAGATTCTTCCGCATCTTCAGGTCGCCCCGCAGATACCGGGCGGTGAGGGTGTCCTGGTCCGGAAAAGCCTCTCTCGCCCCCGAGAACAGAATGTTTCCGCCGTTCTTGCCCCCTCCGGGACCGAGCTCGACGATCCAGTCGGCCCTGGCGATGATGTCCCGGTCATGCTCAACAACGATGATCGTATTGCCGAGTTCTGCGAGTTTATGCATGATGGCCGATATGGTCTCGGTGTCCCTGGCATGGAGACCGACCGTCGGTTCGTCGAGAACATAGAGAGTGCCGGTAAGGTGAGAGGCGAGCTGGTTCGAGAGGTTGATGCGCTGGTATTCGCCTCCTGACAACGTCTTTGAAGGTCTGCTGAGCGAGAGGTAATCGAGGCCGACCCTGCGGAGGTAACGGAGCTTGAGGCTGATCTGCTCAAGGGCGTCATGCGCAATGCTCTGCTGGTGTTCCGTGAGGGACAGGTTGTCGAAGAAGGTCATGAGTTCGCTGATCTTCATATCGGAAAGGTCGGCAATGTCTTTTCCCGCGATGCGGAATGAGAGCGCCTCCTTTTTGAGACGCTTTCCGGCGCATTCAGGGCAGGTCACGCCGCTCCGGTACCTGCTCAGGAAGACCCGCACATGGAGCTTGTAGCGTCTGGATTCGAGTTCATCGAAGAAATCAGTGATGCCGTAGAAGTGCTCCGTCCCTTTGGAGACCATCTCCTTCTGATCGTCAGGGAGGGATCGAAAGGGTGTCCTCGTATCGAGGCCTGCCTTTCCAGCATTTTTCAGGAGCTGTTTCTTCCACCACCGCGCAGCAGGCTTTTCCCAGGGCTCGATCGCGCCCTCTGCGAGCGAGAGGTCTTGATCGGGGATGACGATATCAGGGTCGTACTTCAGGATGTTCCCGAAGCCTTTGCACACAGGACATGCGCCGAGCGGGTGGTTGAAGGAAAAGAGAATAGGAGTGGTCTCGTGGGCCACATACCCGCAGTGATCGCAGGTATTTCCCTCTGAATAGTTGAGTGGACCCGAAGGCGGGACAAAGAGCCGTATCGCTCCCCCGCCGGATTTCCAGGCGGTCTCCACGGAATCCGAGAGCCTCTTTGATTCCTCTATAACGAGCCGGTCTACGACGACAGGATATTCCTTGATCTCGGGGGGAACCTCTTTAATGTCCCTGATCTCACCATCGATGAACACCCTGAAAAAACCGTTGCGGATGAGCTCGGCCGGCGTGAGGTGGGAGAGGAAGAGGATTGCCGCCCTCTCGCCGCTGTGATTCCTGACGAGGTCCTCGATGACCGATGAGCTGGACCAGTGGACAATCTCATGGCCGCAGACAGGACAGTACCTTGTCGCAATCCTCGCGTAGAGGATCCTGAAGAGATCATAAAGTTCCGTTATCGTCCCGACCGTGGAGCGTGACCCCCTGATGGGATTGTGCTGCTCGAGCGCTATGGCAGGCCGTATGTTTCTGATGGCGTCGACATCGGGCCGGTCGAGCTTTTCGATGAAGAGGCGGGCATAGGTCGAGAGCGACTCGATGAACCTCCACTGCCCCTCGGCGAAGATCGTGTCAAAGGCGAGGGATGATTTGCCTGATCCCGATATGCCGGTGACGGCGATGACCCTGTTGTGGGGCAGGGTCAGGGAAATGTTCTTGAGGTTGTTCTGCTTCGCCCCTTCGATTATGAGCTGCTTGGAAGACATCTGTATATTCTAATGCAGACACCGTCATGAAAAAAAGCGCGATGAACCATCCTCTTCCTGACCCGGCAAAATTATCAACCGGGCGGGCATGTCTCAAAGAAGAATTGAAATCGATGGGAGAGTATCGGAGAAGGGAATGGCCTTCTCCTCTGAGCGAAGCTCTTCAATTCTTTCAGGGTGGGTCTAAGGTATCGATGCAATTCCTTTTTTTTCGACACCCCCGCCCGGAATTACGAATACTAATAGTCCGATTAGAGGGAGAGCTTTTTGTCTATATCCCCTCCCTTGATGGGAGGGGAGAAAGGGGAGGGTGTCACTTACGCGAGGAGGACCGAGACGAGTCCGACGAGATAGATGCCGTCAAACACTCCGGCGCCGCCGATGCTCATAAAAGGCGATTCGAGTTTCCTGATCTGGGGAAGTCTTAGGATGTCCGCGCCGATGAGCGTGCCCATGACCCCCGAGACATAGGCAACCTGAGGGGCGTGCTCCCTCGCAAGGATGAGCGCCGTGAGCGCTGCGACGATGGGCGGCACAAAGGCAGGCATGACAATGCCGACGCCCCTGACCGGCTTGCTCATGAGATAGGCTGTGATGGATACAACAACCGTTGCTATAAACGTTACACTAAGCGGTGTTCGGGTGAGGAGGTAAAGGCTCAGGAGGGTGGGAAGGACCGCGCCGCCGAGGTTGATCGCGATGATCCTCTCCCTGATCACCGGGAACCTGACCCCGAAGAACCGGTGCAGAAAGAGCGTGAAATCGTCATAGGTCATGGGAGCTGCTGCTTTCTCCCGGTATATCGGGAAATTGATGCCTCCCCCGAAGAGGCAGAGGATGAAGAAGGCATACCCCAGGAAGGGGTTGAGCCTTAGTTTGGCAAAGGCAAGCGCCGGAGCGAGGACAAAGAGGAGCGGTATAAGGACGAGGAACAGGAGAAAGAGCGCTAATGATATCGGGAGGAAAAGCATGATTCAAGATACCAGAATTTGTGAGGGAATGCAAAAA
>JBLNHB010000300.1:0-6077 GCA_050268805.1 bacterium
CCTTGCCATCAGACGCAGTAAAGTTGATCATATAAACTCTTCCATCATGTCCTCCGGAGCGCTCGGCTCTGATCATCGCTGATGATGTACCGACTCCCGAAGCATCCGGAGCATGTGTCTCTCCTCCTGCCCCTTCTACAGTCGCTGTTGCCTCATCGCTCGTGATCGATGTGATCATGATGGTCACCGGATCACTGTCCGGATCAGATACACCGAGGATGCTCACCGGCACCATCGTATGGTTTGGCGACCACAGACAGCCCTGATCAGCATAGGCATTCGTGCAAACGGGAGGCTGGTTCGGCGTGAAGGTGGCCGGATCGCTGTCGCTCACAATGTTACCACAGGCAGTTGCCGTGGCGGTAAAGGTAATGGTTTCTGGATCTGTACATCCTCCCGGATTGGTGACCGTCACCACATTGTTCCCGTCGATAGATACCTGGAGGCAGGAGTTCCCGGAATAGGACCATGTCACAAGCGATGGGCCTATGCCGCTCAGGTAGTTGTCGAGATCAAAAAGCGAGAAGGGAGCTGTCTGATTGGGGATATCACCGACAACCGGCACCGGATCAACGGTGAAGGTCGCAGGATCGTTACTGGACTGTCCATTCACATCGGTCGCCGTGAAGGTAATCGTTTCACTGCCTGTCCAGTCTATGGGGTAGGTTATGGTGAAGACATTGTCCGGGTCCTTGCTGACAATAAGATTCACGTTGCCTGACCAAGTCCAGGTGTAAGGAGGTGTTCCGCTTGTGACATAGTCATCTGCGTCAAAGCTTGTGAACTGCTGACCATAGGGTACGCACTGATCAAGAATGCCGAATACCACCGGCTGCACGACCCGCTCGAGGGTCAGCAATGCCCAGGCAGCGCGGAGGTTGGGGGAATCTTCTCCCTCACTGAGGCTGGGGTTAATATGGTTGAAGGACCCGTCAGGAGCCTGGTTCGCCACAATAACATCGGAAACCTCATCAAACCAGTTGACCGGATTGCCTCCCACCATAATCGTCGAGATATTGAACGCCCCAAATCCCTTCATCATGGTGAACATGGCTTGATAAGAGTCCATCCAGCCCAGACTGGTGGGTGTAAACTCCGGCTGCGGACCGGTGCTGTTCCAATGATTTTCGATGTAACTGATTGCGTTCTGGACCCTCGTCGTTGCCGTGGTGTCTCCGACGAGCGCCATTTCATACAGCAGATTTCCAGTTTTCAGGATGTTCACCCATCTAAATCCAGTGCATGGCTCATACCACGACCCGCCATCATAGTTTTGGCTGTCACTGTCCATGGGGTCCTGAACATTGTTGATGTACATATCCAATTTCGTCTGAACTCCTGCAGGAATGAGAAGCCCAAATCCAGCGGGAGGAGCAGCGCTGGCAAAGCCGATGCCGAGCGTTGCGTAGCCGGAATTCGATTGATCAGACCAGTTGGTTTGATTTGCCACATAACCCCATCCGCCGATCTCACAGTTGGCATCATTCTGGGCATATGCCATCCAGTCCATCATGCCCTGCAGTGCCGTCTGATAATTCGACCCCGACAATGGTCCGGTAGTTATTGTTCTGGCAGGAGCATTCGTAGCCGCGATCGCCATCGCGTTAATACTGGTATAATAGGTGGTATTCATAATATGAATACCGCTCGCATCACTGGTCATCTGAGAAAAAATATATTCAAACCCCGTGATAACGTTACCGGCATAGGGATAATAAGTGGGACTTGCAGGATCGTTGTCGAAGGGGTCAAGTCCCAATTCTTTCGCACGGTCAACAAATTTTAGGAGCACCAGTCCTGTAACACCAGGATCAGAAAATCCCGGATCATATCCCCAACCCCCGCCTGGTTCCTGCTGTGTCGCCAGCCATGCCAGCCCGTTTGCTATGGATTGTTCGATCTGTGCTTGTGTTGCAGCTCTTGCACTTGACAGGCCGGTGAAAATAAGAACCGTTATTGCAAGAGCACAAATCATGAAAAACATGCAAGAATTTTTCGTTCTCATAGGCCCTCCTCGGCCGGGATGTTACCTGTTTTGATCATGTATTCCCTTTTGACTTCATCTTCTGAACGCCAGTCTCTTCCGGTCCCTCTCCCTCTGTTCATGGTTTTTCTCTCCCGCGGATATCACCTCCTTTCACCCCGCCCGTCTCATGCACGGAAAAATTGTGGACAGGGATGTAGCTTTTTCGGGTTCGTTTAAAGAGGGGAAACAAAAAAGGCATCTCCCTCATAACGCCATGGCAACACCAACGGTATTCACCTATGAAGGATTGCTAAGAAATGATGCCGGGAAACTTTCTGCCCCCTAAACAGTATTGTTTCCCACCCCAAAAGAACCCGTACCTTTGTTTATAAAAAAAACCGAACTTACCTAAAGCATGACCTTCGGCAGCCCATCTGTTTTAAGAAATAAGACCCAAACTTTCAACCACCCTCTCACGAGAAGCAGGCTTTATCGATCTATACTCAGCATATCACATGAACCTACAGTTGTCAATTATTTGTAAGAAATCTGGTTAATATGTAAATATATGTAAATATTTGTAAATATTTTTTATCATCAAGGAGCAGCCGCCAAAAGATATGGTTATTCACCGGTGAGAGAGAACGCGGCAGGGACGAAGGATTTTCCCTGCCGAGCAGAAAGTGGAAGACAGCCTCATTTCATCTTTTCAACCGGGTAATCGGCTTCATCCCATGCCTTGATCCCTCCCGGGTAACGATAAACGTTCTTGTACCCGAGCTTCACCGCCCACATCGCGCCATTATGGCTCCGTGTGCATTTCGTAAAGCCGCAGTAGAAAACAACGAGCCGGTCCTTGTCAGGGCCGAGGAGCCTCAGGAATTCTTCTTGTTTCTTCTGATCGAATTCCTTTACCTCGGGAACAGGAAACTCAAAATTGACCGCGCCGGGAATGTGTTTTTTCTTGAAGCTGTCCTCATAGGGCATCGTGTCCACGATGAGCATGGGCTTCTTCTCATCGATCCATTTTTTGAGTTCTTCCGTCGCTACGATGCCGTACCCTCCCTTGATCACATCGCGGGAAAAGGCGACGGCGATCTTCTCCGTCTCCAGTTCCCTGTTTCCCCAGGCTGCCAGGGCATTTCCGCTCAGAAAAAAGAGAAGAGCGAGAGCCAATGCCCATGCTGCTGTCACGTTTCTGGCCATCATGTCTGTGTTCCTCCTTTAGAGTGTATTGACTGTCGGCGCTGCCGGATCGTTCCCGGTGCCGGCGCGGAGTCGTCGTGCCGCATAGAGATAGAAAATAGTAACGATCAATATGAAGTCCTTGATCATGGCAATCCTGATGCTGTTCATACCCTTGATCTCCTCGAGAGAGAAGCATCCGCAGTCGATCTCGAGGTTGTTCGCCATAGCGTACCCGAGAACGCCGCAGAACATGAGGAGGAGGCAGAGAATGACCGTAAGACTTCCGCGGACGTCGAAGAGGAGGGCGATGCCTGCCAGCAGTTCGATTGCCGGCAGACCCAGAGCAAGGGGTATGATCATGAAGTCCGGGACAAAATCGTAGGAGGAGACCGTCAGGGCGAACTTTCCGGGTTGGATCAGTTTCGTTGTCCCGGCGAAGATGAAGATCAGGGCTATCACTCCCCTGGCGATTCTGTAGGTCCATCGTGAGAGGAGCAGTTTTCTCACCCATCCTGAAGAATCTCGGGAATTCATATCACAACATTGTAAAAGGATTTACCCAATCCGTCAAATAGTTAATTTCGATATATGAAAAATTCTTCATAGGAAGAAAAACTATGATTCGCCCGTGAAATATACTATAATGCTTTCAGAAAGAACCAAGGAAGAAGAGGGACTCTATGATCAAGATGTTGGTAAACCTTCTGAAGTTGCTGAACTCCGAATCCGATCCTTCCCAGATCAGCCTTGCCTTTGCTTTTGCCCTCATACCAGGACTCACCCCATTGTTCAGTATCCATTCTTTGATTGTGTTTCTCATCGTGTTCCTCCTCCGTGTCAATCTCTCCGCATTCCTCCTCGGCACTGCTTTCTTCACAGGGGTTGCCTATCTCCTGGATCCGCTCTTCCACCGTATCGGACTCGCACTCCTGACCATGGAATCCCTCAGGGGGTTCTGGACCGGACTCTATAATTCGACGCTCTGGCGGATCGAGCGGTTCAACAACTCTGTCATTATGGGGAGTATTGTATGCTCCCTCGTCCTCTTCATTCCCCTCGTCGTCATTTCGAATTACCTGATCCGGAAATACCGGGAACATATCCTCGCATGGGTGAACAAGAGCCGGATCATGCAGGCCATCAAGGCGAGCGATTGGTACGCGTTATATCAGAAGGTCTCGGGATGGGGGTTCGGGTCATGAAGAAATGGATCCGGTGGAAAGGCCTCATCGCTTTCCTTATCGTCATCTTGCTCTTCTCGGCATTCTGGTTCTTCTTCGTTGACGGTCTCATACGGAGGGCAGTCGAGATGGTCGGTACCCGCGTTGTGGGCGCAGAGGTCGATCTCGACAAGGCAAACCTCTCTCTGTTTCCCCTCGGCATAACGCTTACCAGACTCCAGGTCACTGATCCCGAAAAGCCGATGACGAATGTCGTAGAGGTGCAGAGGATTGCATTTACCCTCGATGGTCTCAACCTGATCAGGCGGAAGGCGATCATCGATGAGATGGCCGTTGGCGGCATTCAGCTCGGGACGCCGAGGAAGATCTCCGGAGCGGTGACAAAGAAAGAGGAAAAACCGGCTGAAACGCGGAAATCTCCCTTTGCGCTTCCTTCCTTCGAAATGGCGGACGTAAAAAAGATCATTGAGAAGGAGGACCTGGAGACCCTGAAAATGGCGGAGTCGGCTCAGGCTGACATGAAAAAGGCTGAAGAAGACTGGAAGAAGAGGCTGGAAGCCCTGCCGACCAAGGAGAAGATCGGCGACTACCGGAGCCGTATCGATAAACTCACCAAAGGGAAGAAATCCGGGGCCATGGAGTTCGCGACATCGGCGGCAGATGCGAAGAGCGTTAAGGACGATATCGAGCGCGATCTCGGGCAGGTCAGGAAACTTCAGGACGAATTCAAGAAAGAATCCTCGGCGATCACCAAGCGGATCGCGGAAGTCCAGCAGGCGCCGAAGAAGGACGCGGAACGGATGATGGAGAAATATTCCATCTCTCCGCGCATGCTCCAGAACATGAGTTCCCTGATCTTCGGAGAGAAAATAGGCTCCTGGATGAGGACCGGACTTGCCTGGTACGGGAAGCTGAGGCCCTTCATAGAGCGTTCGAAGGAGAAGAAGGGTGACCTCGAGGTAGTGAAGCCGGTACGGGCAAGCGGTGTTGACGTGAAGTTCAGGGAATATCAGCCCCTGCCGGATTTCGTGATCAAGACGGCGGATGTTTCATCGAAGCTCGAGGCAGGCACCTTCGGAGGAAAGATCGAGAACATAACGCCGGACCAGGATGTTCTTGGAAGACCAACGACCTTTTCCCTTGCGGGAAGCGGGATCAGGAACATAGGCGCTCTCGGGATCAACGGCATGCTGGACCACATTGTCCCCTCCGCATCCAAGGATGTGATCAACCTGAAGGTGTCCGGCTACCGCATCAGCGATCTGAAGCTCTCAGAAGGGACAGATCTTCCTGTTTCACTCCAGGATGGAATGATGGATGCTACCCTTGAAGGAGTATTGAGGGGAGATGTTATCTCGGCAAAGCTTACCGCCCAGATCGCCTCCGCCAGCTTTCGCACGGGAAGCGGAGAGAAAACAACTGCCGTGATGAGCGCTGTCTCGTCAGCCCTCTCCGGTGTTTCAAAGGTCACGGTCCAGGCGGACATCCAGGGGACACTGGACAACTACGAAATCAAACTGTCGTCTGATCTCGACCGCATCCTGAAAGACGCTGTGGGAAAGGCTCTGCAGGATCAGGTATCGAAATTTCAGAATATGCTCACCCAGGCAATATCGGAGAAAACCGGCGGGTCTCTCCAGGCGCTCCAGGGCAACGCAAAGGGATTTGATGCTCTTGGGGGACAATTGGGTGGCAGCAAAGACGCGCTCGACGGGCTTCTCTCCGACCTGCTCAAGGGTGGT
>JBLNHB010000301.1:0-8210 GCA_050268805.1 bacterium
GAAAAAGGGCGTCCTCATGACCCCCTCCCTCGAGACGGGTATTCTCAGCGGGATCACGAGACAGGCGATCCTCAGGGCCGCGGCACGCGCGGGGATACAGACGGCGGAGAAACTTATCAAAACGACAGAGGTCTACCGCGCCGATGAAGTGTTCATCACGAACACCACCATGGGAATCATGCCGGTTAGACAGGTTGATCAGGCGCGCTATACGAAGCGGCAGATCACGGATCTCCTCGCGTCCGCGTACGGCAAGGAGATTCAGCAGGAAGTGCGGAAGGGCAGGGGCCTGTCCCGTTCTTAGCCCGGAATTTTCCTCATCATCACCGCGCCTGCAATCCCGAACATGAGGGGCGCTGTGCCGGCTGACAGCACCGGCGGGAGAACGCCGGTAAATCCGAGGGAGAGCAGGAAGGAATAGATGAACCAGTAAGCGAGACTGATGATGATGCCGATGGTCACGCCGATGATCCCCGAGCCCACCTCTTTCCGCAGGGAGATCGAGAGGCCGAGCATGAGCATGAAGAGGCAGGTGAAGGGATAGAACATTCGGGACAGGATATCAACATCGAGTTTCTTGTTCCTGTACCCTGACGCCGCGAGCCTTCTCTTGTAGTGGACGAGATCGACGATCCCCATCTCCTCAGGCGTCAATATTCCCGAGGCAAAGATCTCGGGATCGGCGAATCCCGGGATACCCACATTCTCGAGGTCGGCGACCCTGTGGTTGAAGAAATCATATTGCCGTGCATTCCGGAAGATCCATGTGCCCTCTTCCCAAACCGCCTCATCGGCAATCAGAAAGGATGAAGGTCTGCTTCCCGCGATGGTGAAGAGCTCAACATTCTTGAGGGTATTCTCGGAAGGTATGTACGTTTCGGCGTGAATGATGCCCTGTCTTCCCTTGAGCCATATATCCCCCTGCTTCAGGTGGGGCCGCTTCTTCTCCTCCCGCAGCCGGTAGAGAAGATCATGAGCGCTCTCATTGGTGCGGGGCACGGCGTATTCACTCAGGGCGATATCGGCAAGGCTGATGAGCAAACCGGTGACGAGGAACGGTGCGAGAAGTTTCCGTATGTTCCCGCCCGATGCCTTGTAGGCGATGATCTCCTTCCTTCTCGCCGCGATTGAAAAGGTAAGGATGATACAGAGGAGTGTCGACATGGGGAGGAGGTAGAGGAAATACTTGGGAAGAATGAAGAGAAAATAGGACCCGATATCGGCCGGCGAAGGATGGTAGGGCATAATCTCGTCAATCTTGTCGATCATGTGGACAGCCGAGAAAAAGAGGGCCAGCCCCGTTGTCAGAATACCGAAGAACCGGATGAACTGGAGCAGGAAGTATCGCTGGAGGGTCATGAGCGCCATGGTTACCTCCGTGCCTCCCGGTGGTAGAGGGCGAGCGAAAAGGCGCCGAGAATCAGGAGCGGCGCCCACGCGACAATATGAGGGAGGGCGCCTGACCGGGCAAGGTTCTCAAAATAGATCAGGAGGGAATAGTAGGCGCCGAATACCCCGACACCATAAATGAATCCCGAAAGCCTTCCTCTCTTGCCGGAATGCATGGCGAGCGCCGGACCGAGGAAGATGATGAAGATGTTGATGAGGGGCAGGGTGAGTCTCCGGTGGAATTCAAGGTAGAGCGCCTGCCGCGCCTGGGGGCCCGACGCGGAAGCTTCTCTGAGGAGCGCGAGCGGTGTTTTTTCATTTCTCCGCTCAGTCTGGAGATCGAGGCCGATGTCGATCTTCAGAACATAACGGGCAAAATGGAGTTCCGTGAACGTCATGTCCCTGATGATGTTGATATACCCGTCTTTGATATCGAAGATCGGCGATCCCTGCTGGTTGATGAGGATACTGCCGCTCTTTGCCGTGATGACCTTCGGTCGCTCCGGCATGGTCGAGTCATATATAAAGAGATCCCTCATTGCATCGGGAGACGGCTTGTCGCCGATGAGCACAGTGATGTCCTTGAATGCGGTATGGAATACCCCCTCTTCCAGGGCAAGGGGAGCCCGTGCTTTCAGGGTGTCGTTGATGAGCGCTCTCAGTTTTCCCGCGCAGAGCGGTGAGAAGTAGAGGGTCATGGAAGCGGTCAGGTAGCAGGCGATGAGACCGACCACGGCCGCCGGCAGGGATATTTGGCGTAGGGACATGCCCACGGCCCTCATGACGACCGTCTCGGAATCCATGTTCATCCTCCCGTAGGTGATGAGAACGGCGATGAGAAACGACATGGGTACGGTCAGGATGAGAATCTGCGGCTGGAGGAGGATGATGATCCGCATGATGTCGAGAAACGAGGCGCCGACGCTGGAGAGAAACCTGCTGAGCCGGAAGACCTTCTCCATCATGAGGACGAAGTTCAGGCATACCACGGTAAGGAGAAAGAGGGTAATGACCTCGCGGATGATGTTCTTATGGATGGTCTTTATCATGTCCTGCTGTACGGGGAAGGATGGTGCCGTTCCGGGAGGCGGGGGAATCTGTGGCGGTGATCACGGTTTTTTTTCCTCTGCCGCACTTCCCTTGTGCATGAAATAGGTCGAGACCGCGATGAGGAGGATCCCCGTGCCGAGATAAAGGAGATTGAGCGCTTCGGTGTATTTCAGGATCACGGCATGTTTGAAAAACGTAACGATGAGGACCATGATAATGACCTTTGCGAGCTTTTCCTTGAGCTGGTCGAGGTCGTGGATGACGAGGATCCTCGATGATTTTGTCTCCCGTTCCGCATAATCGATCTTACTGATAAAGAGTTCATAGAGGCCGATTCCGAAGATGAGGAGAACGACCGCGATGAGGTAAACATCGATCGCACTGATGATGTGAACGATAGCCCCGACAGGAAAGTTTTCGGGGACCGCATGGTCTCCGGCGAGTATAGAATACAGCTCTTTGATCACCATGAGAACGTCGTACGAACCGAGAAGCACAAGCACGATTGCCGAGACGACGGCTGAGAGGACCGCCAGGAAAATGATATGCCTGCTCTCCCAGAGGAGCCTTTCGACGATCCGTTCGAAAACCTTGAACATACCAACTCCTTTTTTCCACCTATTATATCAGAATGAATCAACCGGGAAATTCCCGGTGTCTCTCCGGCGAAAGCGGGAGTGATTTCCCTCTGCGGTCCGAGGGCTTCCGCAATGACGGTCCGGAGTGATACTATACCATTGTTATGAGGTGGTCATGAAAGGAAGGCGGAAGGAGCCGCCCGTACCCGTTGAGCGGCAGGATACAATCCGGCATGAGATCATTGCGGTCCTTACAGAACGTCCCCTGTCAGCAAAGGGGGTATCGGCTGCGGTACGGATTTCCGAGAAGGAGGTCTATGACCATCTCGATCACATTCAGAGATCATTGAATATCGGGGAGCAGGAACTTGTCATTGCTCCCGCCCGATGCAGGAAATGCGGATTCTTGTTCAGGAAGCGGGAGCGGTTCAAAAAGCCGGGCAGGTGTCCGGTGTGTAAAGGCGAGGCGATCGAAGAACCGCTTTTTTCAATCAGGCAGAGTGAAAGATAATATGGTGGATGCATTCGGCGCTCTCCCTGTCCTCAAATGCTCCGTTAACTCCCTTTGAAGCCGGCAATCATTTATATATCGTTGCTTTCATTATCCGATGAAATTGCTCTTCATGAAGAGCTGCAGGGCGAGCCAATTTACATTTGAAAGACATTTTCTCAAAGAGTGTTCTTTTGAGACCACACGGCGAGGCCCATTGCTTTTCACAGCAAGCAGTTCCGTATCCGGTTCTCATGTATTTGAGCACCATCACCCTACGGAATGGCTTACAGAAAGGATATGGGGAGGTCCATGAAATCAATTCTGACGGAAAGCTTATGCTTTGAAGAGAACGCAGTGAAATAGAATGATTTCCTCATTGCACAAGAAATAAGCACAAGTGGAGAAAGTCAAACCAGACAAGGGCTCATGAAATTTTTCTCTGAAGTTACTAACACTCTTTTCACAATGAAGGTTTGTAAGTGCATTGGAAAAAATTCCCATGATACAGGATAGCTGCCGGAATCCGGCAGCTGTTTGCATTGATCTTATTCACATTCACGGGGTCTTATCACTCAGGATTCGCAATCGAGCGAAGGATCTATCACTTCCTTGTGGAAATCTGTATTGCATTATGAATACAACACTGACAGGAGAGTTGCATGCTCGAGAGATTCATGGACAACACGAAGAATCGGGTAGGAAAAAAGTGAGTCCTCCTGTTGGATAAGGTTTTAAAGACTGGAACCTTCTTGTGTCGCTTGAAAACGTTACCACAAGATGGAGGACACGCACGAAAGCATTGTTCCCACGACAATTTTTCAACCCTTCTGTAAAAAAATATCAAGGCCGAAACCAACAGGAAAGAGACAATTTCAGGATAGCCATGTCACCCTAAATATATAGTAAATATATTACAATAAATCCCCAATGCTCCAATTCCCTGACATCAAACCTTATCTTGTAAAGATCGGGCCGTTCGAGATACGGTGGTATGGCCTGATGTACTTGATCGGTTTTGTGTCCTCCTACTACCTTGTCAAAGGCGAAGTGAGGAAGAAGAATCTGGCCGTTTCCAAAGAACAACTAGAAAACCTCTACTTCCATATCATCGTCGGACTCATTGTCGGCGCGAGGCTCGGCTATGTGATCTTCTATAATTTCAGCTACTATCTCTACAAGCCGCTCGATATCTTTGCGGTCTGGCATGGCGGTATGTCTTTCCACGGCGGGCTCATCGGTGTACTCGTTGCCGGGTATATCTTCTCGAGTCGGCAGAAGTTGCACGTTCTCCTGCTGAGCGACCTCATCACTCCGACTGCGCCGATCGGACTCTTCTGCGGACGGATCGGCAATTTCATCAACGGCGAGCTTTATGGAAGGCCCTCGAATGTTCCGTGGGCGATGGTCTTCCCTGACGGCGGCGATGTCCCACGCCACCCTTCACAGATCTATGAGGCTTTTCTCGAGGGCATTTTTCTGTTTGCGATACTCTGGATTATGAAAGACAGGATGAAACGTCAGGGAACAATCACTGCGACATTTCTGCTTCTCTACGGCGTTATGCGCTTCATCGTAGAATTTTTCCGCGAGCCTGACCCGCAGCTCGGCTTTGTTTTCGGGTCATTCTCGATGGGACAACTTCTCAGCCTCACGATGTTCATTCTGGGAATAGGATTGATGTTTTGGGTCAGGAAGCGCTCCCGTGAACGTCCGTAGGACGTATCCTATTTGGCACTTTCCCCCATTGATGACTTCTAATCCATAAGCAGAGTTCGACGGGTATGCCCGTGGGTATCTATGAAATCTATAAAAACCATTGTGTCAGGCGTCCATGAGCAGTATTGAGAAGGCTTCTCTGATGGATTAAAATGTTGATGGACAGGCGCGAATTTATCAAGAGGGTTTTACGAGGGGAGAGAAGCGAGCGTCTGCCCAGGGCATTGTTCGGCGGCGGTCGATGGTCCTTCAGGCAGACCGGTCTGAAGATCGAGGAGTTGGATACAAATCCGGGCCGCTTTGCTGAGACCCTTTTCAACTTTTTCGGAGAGCTTGATACCGATATCGTGTTCCTTGGTTCGGGCCTTAACACATTCCCTGCCGAAGCCATCGGCGGCGAGCTTGCGTTCCGGGAAGGGCAGGCGCCGCTTCTCTCTTTTCCCCTCATCGAGAAGACTGAGGACGCGCGCCACCTCGAAACAGTGGATATATCCGCATCGCCGTACACCCTCGGCCTTGTGGAAATGATCGCTCTTCTGAGGGAGCGCCTTCCTGACCGTTTCCTCTGCGCCACGTCGTGGGGGCCCTTCACGTGGGCTATGGTCCTCTGCGACATGAATCTTCTCCGGGATAAAACCGCGTCTGATAGGGCATTTGTTCAGGAGGTATGCGAGCTGGGTGTGCGCCTCTCTTGCGCCCTCTACGCACTGCTCATCGAGCGGGGCCTTATTGACGGCATTGTCATATCGGATGGGGCAGCAACGCTGATCCCTAATGATCTTTACCGAGAGGTGGTTCTACCCTGCGAATGGAAGATATTCGAGCAGGTCAGGGAAGGAGGCATCGCATGCTTTCTCCACCAGTGCGGTGATATCCGCTCCCAGATTGCTCTCTATCCCGAAACCGGAGCAGACTGTATCTCGGTTGATGCCGGGGTGCGGATTGGCGAGGTGTACGAGCTTTACCGACGGCGGGCCGTTACCGCGGGGAACGTGGATGTGATCAATACCGTTTTCGGCGGCGATCCCGCCCTTCTCTGCGATGCGGTTTCCGAATGCGTTGCCCAGATTCCCGATCCCTCCCAACGATACATCCTCATGCCCTCCTGCGACCTTCCTCCTGATACGCCGATGCGGAACGCAAGGGAATTCCTCGCATGCGCCGACCGGATCGGGTGACCATCGTAAATTGATAAACAGAAAATCTGTGTTCTACCGTTTGAGGAAATTATGAAGGGTTGTTTTTCATGTGCCTCTTCTCAATAGCAAGCACTTTGTTGAGGCGGCGCTGGTAGCGGTCGACATGGGAGGCGAATCTTGCCCCGAGAAAGGCTCTCACCAGCTCCTTCGCGAGTTCGTCCCCGACGATCCTCTCGCCGAGGCAGAGAATATTCATATCGTCGTGCTCGACCCCCTGGTGCGCGGAGTAGGTATCATGGCAGACCGCGGCCCTGATCCCGGGGAATTTGTTGGCAGCCACACACGCGCCCACTCCGCTCCCGCAGATAAGGATGCCCCGTTCAGCTTCACCGCGGATGATTCTTTCTGACACAAGAGCTGCGAAGTCGGGATAATCAGACGGCTCATCGGAAAACGCGCCGGCATCAATGATCCGATGGCCGAGTTTCTCAAGGAGAGGTTTGATCTTCTCCTTGAGATGATAGCCCCCGTGATCTGCACCAATGACGACGTTCATGGTGTTCTCACAATTCTCATGAGTAATCTCCCCTGTCCCCTCTTTACATAAAGAGGGAAATCATCCCCCTTTGGAAAAGGGGGGGTGAGGGGGATTTTAAGATGATGTTCAATCTTCATTTGTTCAAGAGCGCCTTTGCCCTTGCTATTACATTATCCACGGTAAAGCCGAGCTTCTCAAAGATCACTTTTGCCGGTGCGGATGCGCCGAACCGGTCAATGCCGAGGACATCTCCCTTGAGGCCGGCATACTTGTACCAGCCCAGGGTCGCTCCTGCCTCGATGACAAGCCTCTTTTCGACTGAAGGAAGAAGAACTTCGTTCCGGTATGACTCAGGCTGACGCTCGAAGAGCTCGAAGGAAGCGATATTTACGAGCCTGGCATTGATGCCGTCCGCGGCCAATTTTTCATAGGCTGAGAGTGCAAGTGCGACCTCGGAACCTGATGCGATGAGGATGATCTCGGGCAGACCAGCGCTGTCTGCGAGAACGTAACCGCCTCTCTCGATGCTCCGCGCCGGAGCATATTTGTCCCGGTCGATGATGGGCAGGTTCTGGCGGGTGAGGATCAGGGCAACAGGGCCGTGCTTGTGCTCAAGCGCGATCTCCCAGGCCATAGCCGTCTCGTTTGCATCCGCTGGACGGATCACGGTAATGTGCGGCATTGCCCTCAGGCTGGTGAGCTGCTCAATGGGCTGGTGTGTCGGTCCGTCCTCGCCGAGGCCGACAGAATCGTGGGTAAAGACATAAATCGTATGCGCCTCCATGAGCGCCGCGAGTCTGATCGCGGGTTTCATGTAATCAGAGAAAATCAGGAATGTGCCTCCATAGGGTATGAGCATCTTGCTCAGGGCCATGCCATTGAGAACGGCTCCCATTGCATGTTCCCGCACGCCGAAATGGAGGTTCCGTCCGCCATTCTCCTTTCTGAAATCGGCATAGTCTTTGAGATACGTGTTGTTTGAAGGAGTGAGGTCCGCGGAGCCGCCGACGAGCTGGGGCAGAGCAGCGGCAATGCTGTTGAGGACCTTTCCCGATGCGCTCCGGGTCGCCATAGGTCCGTCGGAAGGCTTGAACGCGGGGATATGCTTTTTATAATCAGTGCCGTTGTCCCGCTTTAGCATTGCGTCCCACTGCCGGGCGAGGTCAGGATATTTTTGCCGGTATCTTGTGAGCAGGTCGTTCCATGTGCCTTCTGCCTTCTGACCTTTTACAACGGCCTTCCGGAAATGATCGAGCGCTTTGGAGGGAATAGAGAACTTCTCCTCGGGCCAGCCGAGATGCTCCCTC
>JBLNHB010000302.1:0-9917 GCA_050268805.1 bacterium
CATGAGGACAGTGCTCGTAACGCCGGGCCTCGACTCGTTCGCACAGTCGAACTTCCGAATGCAGTACCGGCACTGGATATTACATGCCGGGGCCACAGGCAGATGTATTCTTCCGAATTTAAAGTGTGCTTCTTTTGAGAAGCACGGATGCGTCTTCGCAATATCCGGGCTCTGTTTTGCTTTTGTGCTGCCGACCTTCAGTGGCATCATGGCTAACCTCACTCTCACGTTTCCTATCGAGAGAGCAAGATCAATGCCATATCTTAAGCCCTTGATTTTGTTGCACGTGCGTAAATACACGGCCAACACTTCTGTATTTTATATGACAATTTTGTACGCTTCCCTCACGTACGAAGAGTCGATTCGCCTCCCCCACTCATAACGCAATATGGAGATGGCATTTCTTCGTGCAGGCCCTGGAACATGCCTCACAGCCGATGCAATTGTCTGGATTGGCAATAGACATCACCTTATTGCCCATATCGTCGCCGAACTCATCTTCTCCCTCAAAGGGCTTTTCGATAAGTTCAAGTACCTCCCTGCTGCAGACCTTGTAGCAGCGGCCACAGCCGATGCATTTGTTCACGTCGATTGATTCGATGAACCGAGGGGACCATGTCTGTCCTCCGCGAGTGTATCCTATGATGGCCATATCTTCCTCCTTTCTTGCTCAAGCGATCAGCCGTCAGCTATCAGCTCAAATGAGGCATCTTGAGCGTATTGCGGCAGGGTCTTCTGTCTTGCTGACTGCCGACAGCTGACGACTGACTGCTTTTTTTAGGCTATCGCTTCTCCGTTGGTCTCTCCGGTTCTGACCCTCAAAGCGCCGTCGATTGGTGAGACAAAGATCTTTCCGTCACCCGCTTTGCCGGTCTGATTGACCTTAATAAGAGATTTCACGATTTTGGTGACCACATCATCCGGAACCACAATCGTGAGCAGTCTCTTGGGGACAAAAAGCGCCACCTTGGGCAACGTATGCTCAAGCGCATAGGATGAGGGTGTCGGGGTAAGTTTGACTGCCGTGCAAAAGCTGTCAGGCATTTCGGAGTCCATCTCTGCACACATCGCGCCCTTCTGCCTCCCTCTTCCCTCGACGCTCTGGATGGTTAAGGATGGATATCCCAACTCTTCCATTACCTTCTTCGTCTCGGGCAGTTTGTCCCTTCGTATGATTGCCGTGATCTCCTTCATAGCGCAGCCTCGCCGGTCCTGACCGTATATACAGACTCCACAGGGCTGATAAATATCTTTCCGTCACCTATGAAACCGGTTCTTGCCTTGTCCTTGATGATGGTGATCACTTTGTCGGCATCCTCGTTTGCGACAACAGTCATGATCATGGTCTTTGGCAGCTCGTCGTAGTGTACAGGTCCTACCGTGAGCCCTTTCTGTTTCCCGCGTCCGAACACCGGTATCTTAGTGAGTGAGGGGAACCCTGCGCCTTCGAGGGCAAGCACCACTTCCTGTTCCTTCTCAGGCCTGATAAAAGCTCTGATCATCTTCATCTTTTTTTCCTCCTTTGTTCGTTTTCTTACAGTTCCTACCTACCTATTGGCAGCGTTTCATCCTGACCCTTAACTCTTTCCGTGGAGCGCTTTTTTAAGCCACGGAGGCGGTGAGGTCTTGATCGTTTCAAACAGCTTTTGGAGAGATTCCTCTATTGAAACGACCTCCTTCACCTTGATAGGCATAACGCCTTTTTTTATAAGACGTGATGCAGAGGAACCGCCGATTTCGGTGAGATAGATTATTTTGCAGTCCGCAAGTTTATCGACTTTCTTCTCCACCAGGTCGTCGTGCCTTCTTCCCATACCCTTTGTCTCCTCGACAGCAGTGTCCCTGCCGTCGGCGAACTTCCGCATTTCGACGAACCGGTAGCCTTCACCGTTGAGGTCGTAAATGGCAAACGCGCCTGCCCTCCCGAAATGTTCATCTACCGAGACACCGTTTGTTGTTGCAAATGCCACTTTCATCGATGCACCTCCTTTGCAAACAGAGTGGCTGCTTCCTGTATAAGGAAGGCAGTCCCCTTATATCCGATGGTCACTGTGTTCGTGTTACCGAAGATTTTGTACACAGGGAATCCGGCCTGGAGGAGCGGGACCCTGAGGTTTTCTGCCGTACCCGAAGCATGGGAGTTCGATATCAGGAGATCGAATTCGCCTCTTACGCAAGAAAGGTCCCCGATAAGTACACGGCCTGCATGGATATGCTCCGCAGCTCCTGATGCAGTCGGAACTATGCTCAGCGGTACCACGCCGCACATTTCGGTTATCCATCGTGATGTCTGGAGCGCATGGTCCGGTTCCAGGGCGATGCAAACCTTTTTCTTCGCAAAGACAACATGGGCATCGCGCATGGTGTCAACAAGGATACGCCTCTGTCTCTGGTAGCGTGATGGCACAGGTCTGCCGCTCACCAGGCCCAGTGTCTCCATGAAAATGTCGGCATCCCTAAGGCCTGCAATGCCCTCACACACCGTGTATGCAATGCCGAATCGTTCCTTTAATAATTGCGCAGCGGGCTCCATGTTCATCCCGATTGCGATGGTGAATTCCGATGAGCCCGCGGAGATGATATCCCGTATCTCGGTGCCCCCTATTGCAAGGGGTGATATTCCCAGCCTGCTTCCATCAAGTGAGGAAAGATCAGGCAGTATGATCGGCCTGAGACCGAACGACTCTACGATTTCCCTCAGCTCAAGGAAATCCGCAGGTGTCAGGTGCGGCCCCGCAAGAATATTGACCTGTCCTTTTTTGAACGCCAACGGACGGGGCGGCGCCTCCGCGATACTCAACAGCGATGAGACCGCTGTGCAGTAACCTGCCTCGATCCCTCCCTCATAGTCGGGGGTGGATATCAAGAGAACTTTCGTCCCTGAAGAGTCGGCATTGAGTTCTCTCACTGACGCCGCAACATCGTCGCCCTTCACCTCGGTGAGGCCAGAGGTCAGAATACCAATCACGTCCGGCTGGTTTTTATCAATAAACCCCTGAACGGTTTTCGACAGGTTCTCATCGCTCCCCATGACGACATCCTCTGCAAAGAGCTTGGTGCTCGCAAGGGCGATCGGTTCCCTGAAATGCTTGGTGAGGAGCACCTTCGCCAGGAAGGTGCAGCCCTGAGAGCCATGAATTATGGGGAGGGCGTTGTGCACTCCCTGAAGCGCCAGAGCAGCACCAATGGATGCAGAGTGCTTCAAGGGGTTCATGACAACAGGGCGCTCCCTTTCCTGGGATATGATGTTGTTCTCGCCCTGGATGACTTGGGGAGTTTTTCCCGCCTCAGGTCTTGTTCCCTCTTCTTTCGTGCGCTCGTAGAAATGGATGCTGTTGCTGATCTGCTCGGCAAGGTTGACCAGGCCGTCATAGCCTGCATAGGCAACATGCCTCTCCTGATTGACGTCAACAAATGGATACCCTTCTTTTACGGCGAGGTACTGGTTCCTGCCCCCTGCGACCAAGATGTCCGCATTCCGCTCTCTCAGCAGTTTTTGGAGGTTTTTCGGCGTTACATCTTCCACGAGGGGCGCATTCGGGCCAAGGATCTCCTTCATCTTATTTTCGTCCTCAAAGGTGCTTTTCTTTGTTCCCACAGCGACAACCTCGATACCGAGGTCCAAGAGGGCTGAAATGAATGACCAGCTCTTCACCCCGCCGGTGTAGAGCACCGCCTTCTTGCCTTTCAGATGTTCATAAGACCTGAGCTTATCGTGCAGCTTATGTTCTTCAATAGCAATGATCTCTTCAATCTTTTCGCAAATCTGTTCCCTTGAACCCTCGGACCCTTGGAACCTTGAACCTATCAGCCGCAATGCCTTTGCCATTTCGGTTTTCCCGAAGAAGGAAACCTCAACATAGGGTATACCGTACTTTTTCTCCATGCCTTTGGCAATATTGATGAGAGCTCTACTGCACACAACGACATTCAGACGTGCCTCATGCGCATAGGTGATCTCCTTGTATGTCGAGTCCCCGGTGATCCTTGAAAGCACCCTGAACCCCGCTTTCGTCAGCACCGGCTCGATCAGCCAGAGGTCGCCCGCAATGTTGTACTCTCCAATGAGGTTGATATCGTGGCTCGATGTGCTCTTCGCCGTGCCCGTGCCGATAACATGATCAAGCAGCACTTCGCCTGCTATCCTGTTGCCGAGGTTTTTGGGACCCACAAAGCCGGGTGCGTTTACCGGAATGACAGGTATGCCGAGTTTTTCTTCGGTCTTCCTGCAGACTGATTCCAGATCCTCTCCAATAAGGCCGGTTATACAGGTCGCATACACAAAGATCGCCTTCGGGTTGACTGCTTCATACGCTTGGAGTATTGCGTCATAGAGTTTTCGCTCAGCACCGTAGACAATATCCATTTCTCCCAAGTCTGTAGTAAATCCCATCCTGTGGAGGTCTCCCTTTGTGGAAAGGGTTCCCCTCCCTTCCCAGGAGTTGCCACAACAGGCTATAGGACCGTGGACAATGTGGGCGGTGTCAGCAATGGGCTGGAGAACGATCATTGCACCGTCAAAGGCGCACGACTCTCCTCCCCGCGATCTGCATATCTGGTCTTTCTTCTCTGTGCCGCATCCGCTTTCTATAAGCCTATCTACATTGCCTGTCATCTCAGTATCTCTCTTTCGTATTTCGCTGTTGCCGACATGCAGTTATTGCGTACCAGTCTTCCGCATTCCTACCTGATTACATCAAAGCTGGTCGTATCAATCGTCTTCCTGTCCATCTCGTCAAGGATGGTGTTCACCACCCAGTTCACCAGATTGATCACGCCCTGGTAGCCGATGATCGGATACCGGTGCAGATGGTGCCGGTCAAAGAGCGGAAAGCCGATCCTTATGAGAGGTGTGCCCGTGTCTCTCCAGAGGAACTTCGCATAAGAATTCCCTATCAGGTAGTCAACAGGCTCCGTGAACATGAGAGACCTGAGGTGCCACATATCTTTGGCGATGTAGACCTTGCCTTCTGCACCGAATGGGCTTTCGCTCAGGAGCATAGTGGCCTCTTCCTCAAACTTCCTGTCCCCGTTCGTGCAGACGATATGGACCGGCATGGCTCCCATCTCAAGCAGGAAACTGATCAGGCCCAGGAGCTGGTCCGGATCGCCCACGAGCGCAAACCTCTTGCCGTGCACATACGCGTGGGAATCGATCATTGCATCCACCGCGCGGCCCCGTTCGTCCTCGATCTCTTTGGGTATCGGTTTGCCCGTGATCCTGCTCAGCCCTTCAAAGAACGTGTCAGTGTTCTTCACGCCGATCATGGGCATCACAGGGGCATCCTGTCCCCATTCCTTGTGGATGTATTCCATGGTCTTCGTAGTCGAGTACCTTTGGAGCGCTATGGTGGCCCTTGAATTAATGGAATCAGCAGCATCAGCAAGAGGCGTCCCGCCAGGATAAAGCTTGTACTCACCGGTATTTGGAGAGTCGAATGTGGCGCTTGCGTCAGACAGGAGCGTAAAATCAACGCCCATCGTCCTCATCAGCCTCTTGATCTCATGATAGTCGCCCGTATAGGTGTCGAAGCCCATAATCACATTGACTTTGCCGTTCGGCTCACCTTTCTTGCCTGCGGTGATGGCGGTGAGGATGCCCTTCATCATGACGTCGTATCCCGTGATGTGTGATCCCACAAAGCTCGGCGTGTGCGCAAAGGGGACAGGCAGATCCTTTGGCACCAGTTCCTTCTCCCGCGCAGTCCTTATGTATGCGTTCAGGTCGTCGCCGATCACTTCAGCCATGCACGTGGTACAGACCGAGATCATCTTCGGCTTATAGAGCGTATAGGCGTTCTCTATGCCTTCGAGCATATTGTTCAGTCCGCCGAAGACCGCCGCGTCCTCGGTCATGGATGTGGAAACCGCTGTCATGGGCTCCTTAAAATGGCGGTTCAGATGGCTCCTGAAGTACGCGACACATCCCTGAGCGCCCTGGACGAACGGTAGGGTGCCCTCAAAACCCGAGGAACAGAAGATGGCTCCCAGCGGCTGGCATGCCTTTGCCGGATTGATCTTGATGTTCTGCCGCTTGAAATTAAGTTCTCTATATTCCTCGGTCTTGGTCCATTCCGCGATCCGGTTGACCTCCTCTTCGGTCGGACCGTTTTCGAACTCTTTCTTGTCTTCAAACTGTTTGCAGTAAGCCTCTTCATTGAATAATTCGTTGTGGTCTTTTATTTTTAGTTTCATCTTTTCCTCCGTATGAGATTCCACGTCGGACTGTTGACGGTCATATCCATGTCCCGTGCAAAGACCGGGAAGCCGTCAAATCCGTGATAGGGGCCCGAATAATCCCATGAGTGCATCTGCCTGAATGGCACGCCCATCTTGTGATAGGAGTACTTTTCCTTGATGCCTGAGCCGACCATGTCTGGCTTGAGCCTCCTGGTGAACTCCTCGAGCTCATAGAGGGTCGCGTCGTCCATAATGACGGCACCTTCCTTCATCTCGGGGTAGGTCCTCTTGTAGTCATCGTTATGACCAAACTCATATCCCGATGCGATAACTTCCATTCCGAGGTCTTCATAGGCGCCGATCGTATGCCTTGGCCTCAAGCCACCCACATAGAGCATCACCTTTTTCCCCTCGAGCTGAGGCCGGAATTCAGCAATAACCTCATCCATCCGCGGCTTGTACTTCTCGATCATCTTCTCCGCGTTCTCCTTGATCGTGTCATCGAAATAGGAGGCGATCTTCCTTAAGCTCTGGTATATTTTCGTCGGGCCGAAGAAGTTGAACTCGACCCAGGGTATACCGTACTGCTCTTCCATATGCCTGCAGATATAGTTCATGGACCGGTAGCAGTGGATGAGGTTCAGCTTTGCCTTGTGCGCGATGCCGAGCTCGTTCACTGACGCATCACCAGTCCACTGAGCAATGACTCGAAGTCCCATCTCCTCCAGCATCTTCCTCGAAGCCCAGGCATCTCCGCCGATGTTGTAATCACCAACAAGCGCAACATCATAGGGTGTCGTCTTTTCCAGGGTGCCCTTGCCAAGCACATAATCCCTGATGGTGTCATTTGCGATATGGTGACCCAGAGACTGGCTCACGCCCCTGAACCCTTCACAGCGGACCGGGACAATGGGATATCCGAACTCCTTTGCCGCCTTCTTGGAGACCGCCTCGATATCGTCACCGATGAGCCCCACCGGGCATTCGGAGAGGATACCAATACTCTTTGCAAGGGGGAAGAGCTCCTTCAGTTCATGGAGGGCGGCGTCAAGGTTCTTGTCTCCGCCGTACACAATGTCTTTCTCCTGAAAGTCGGTGGTGATATGCATTGTGCCGAACGTGTCGATGCCGGTCTGACCGTTGTAATAGTTTCTCCTTGACCACCAACTGTATTGGCCACAACCGATGGGACCATGGCTAATGGTAATCTGGTCCTTTACCGGGCCCCAGACGACTCCTTTTGCACCTGCGTACGCACACCCCCGAACGGTCATAACGCCTGGACGGGACTTTATATTCGACTTTACCTGGCAGGTACTGCACTGACCGCTGGGATCGTTGGCTGCAAGGTGCTTTGTCCTGTCCTTCTTTGCCTTCTCAGGATATGCCTCAAGTACTTCCTCTATCATCTTCTGGGTATCTTTTATTGCGGTGCTCATTGTCTCCTCCTTTCAGGAATAAGGGTTCATGGATTCGAGGATTCAAGGGGCAAGGGTAAAGAATTAAGATCTCAAACCCTGGACCCCTCGACCCCTTGGCCCTTTCAGTTCATGCTGCGGCGGGTTCGTTGTCCAGGATGCCGAAGTCCATAAGCAGCGCCTCCAGTTCATCCATGCTGAGCGGGGTAGGGATCACGAGATTTTTGTTCTCGGCCATCTTTTTTGCAAGAGCCCTGTACTCATCTGCCTGTG
Source organism: bacterium (assembly GCA_050268805.1). Classification (GTDB taxonomy): domain Bacteria; phylum Nitrospirota; class Thermodesulfovibrionia; order Thermodesulfovibrionales; family BMS3Bbin05; genus JBLNHB01. The sequence goes on from JBLNHB010000302.1 coordinate 7,872, forward strand.
GATGCTCCGGTGAATACTCAATAACCGTCATTCTTCTCAACTCCGCCCTTTGCACCTGATTGTCCCTGGGCACGAAGTGGATCATCTGGGTGTTCAACCTCTTCGCAAGCTCTGAAATGAGTTCATACTCCTTATCCGTTTTTCTGCTGTTGCAGATAAGACCGCCGAGCCTCACCCCGCCGCTCTGCGCATACTTGAGAATCCCTCGCGAAATATTGTTTGCAGCGTACATTGCCATCATTTCTCCTGAGGTGACGATATAGATCTCTTTCGCCTTGCCCTCCCGTATAGGCATGGCGAATCCACCGCATACGACGTCACCGAGTACGTCATAGAAAACAAAATCTGTTTCCGTATCGTATGCGCCGTTTTCCTCGAGGAAGTTGATTGCAGTGATCACACCCCGACCCGCGCAGCCGACACCCGGCTCAGGACCGCCTGACTCGGCGCACTTTACACCCTTGAAACCATGGAGAAGTACCTCGTCAATTTCAAGATCTTCTATCGTGCCACGCTCTCGGGCCATATCCATGACCGTTGCCTGGGCCTTCCTGTTCAGAATAAGCCGTGTCGCGTCCGCCTTGGGATCACATCCCACGATCATGCATTTATACCCTGCCTCTGCGAGTGCGGCTACCGTATTCTGGGTTGTCGTCGACTTGCCTATTCCGCCTTTTCCATAAATCGCTATCTGTCTCATCATTTCCTCCTTCAGAATTTTTCTACAGTTTGCTCAGAGCAATTGGTATGCCAAGGTCGAAAAGCTGCCAATAACAAGGAGTTAAGCGAGACAGAGCCAAAGGACGTAGAACATAATTGTTTTTAAAGTGACATTATTGTTCTGATTCACTGAGTCTCGGAAGAGACCGTGTGTTTCGGACGACATCAGTGTCATCCGGGTAATGACTGATTATGAGCGGCCTGCAGCTCATTGGGCGACCTGACACACGCTGAGGTCATGAGGTTTGAAGACAACACGGTCCCCGCCTGCAAAGAGTGCAACTCGAAGAAGAGGTATCTTCTTCCCATGGAATGGGAGGAGTATTTGAAGAATATTAGGGAAGAGAAGGTAAAATAGCGCGTAAGGTGCTGTCATTCCGCGAAAGCGAGAATTCAGTTTTCTTGATGCGCTCTCTGTCTATCCAGTTCTCTCATCTCTTGTTCGTCGCTTCCTCCATCTCCTTATACCAATGCAGATTTGCTCCTGAGCGCCACTGGTCCAGGGAGTTCGGTATTCTTGCGATCCGCCTCAATGTTCGTTTATCGACGCATCCGTTCCTGACAACCTGTTCTCCTGCCGACCGCAGACGAGCGAGCTTATCAAGCAGGATGGAGCGGTGAGTGGGATTGTAATAGAGCTCCATTGCTCCCGGTATCAGCACTTTGCCGATGAGGGACGTATTGTCATGCCGGGCATATGCCTCAAAGGTTGCAACGAGAGCGTCGAACTGTTTCATCTCAGGAAATCCGGATATGGAGAAGAGCGCCAGGCTCTGTTTCCTCGGCGCCCTACGGGGATGCCGCGTCAGCCTTCCCGCTTTTTCAAAGAACGGGTGCATTCTCGGAATCTGCCTGTCCAGGTGGTTTTTCACCTTCCCCGGTACCGAATGGTAATAGAGCGGCAGGGCATACACGATCAAATCGGCATGATCCAGTTTGTCGAGCAATTCCCTCTGGTCATCCTTCTGCACGCAGAGCCCCGGCGTCTTTGTCCAGCAATGGAAACATCCCAGGCACGGCTTTATTTCCTTATCATATAAATGTATTTGATCGATAAAAGCACCCGAGCTCTTTATGCCGTCGAGAGACGGCTCCAGGTAAAAGGAGGTCAATCCGTTTTTCTTTCTTGGGTTGCCCACGAGAACAAGTATATTCTCGGGCTGTGTCCATCGGTCTGAAAATGTGGGTGATCGCGGGACATCGATCTTTTTTGTTAAGAGCTTTGGGAGCATTTTAAGATATGAGAGATTTCCCTTGATCGTAAACTTTTTCGTCATGAGCGCCCACACGGGATTTCTGAAATCGCCGGAAATCTCGAGCCAGATG
>JBLNHB010000303.1:0-9000 GCA_050268805.1 bacterium
TCGAGAAGCATGGAAGGAGAAATTTCTCCTGTGTATGCACCTTCCTTTTCATAAAACACATCCTGCGCGCTCAAAGCGAGAGATGTTCCCTTCATCAGCTCCGACGCGGCAGCAAGGGAGGTAAAAGACGGTGCGATAACGATTTCGACATCCTTGACATCTTTGACAAGCGGCACAAAGTCATTGAGAAACTGGCGGGTCTCTCCCGCCGTTTTGAACATCTTCCAGTTAGCTGCGATAATGGGCTTTCTCATGGTAAATGGTAATAGGTATTTAAAACCATGGGAAGCGGGAATGTCAAGGAAGCTCGCGCGGAGGCACGCGTTCCCCTAAATATTTATACATGGAATGGAACAGCGGAATTTGTGCCTTGTCTTTTGGCAGCGATCTCGGGAATTGTCCAGGATAACGCGTACAGATGTTTGCACGATCGTCTTCACTGAGCACCGCAAACAAGAAAATGATATGATATAGATTATCAAGGAAAGAGAAGAGGTCCAAACAAACTGCCTTGGTTCAACAAGTTCCAAACGATCGGGGTGTGCCTTCCAACACTACAGTCTGGTACAGGCCTGCATTTCATTTCCTTGTTATACTCCTACTCGGCCTGATTGCCTATTCCAATACCTTCATTGTACCCTTCCATTTCGATGATAGGCTAAACATAATAGCAAATGACAGACTCAAGAATATCTTCATTATACCTTCATTTTTTACCAGCTTCGAGGGGCCGCCTATCATGGCAAGACCTCTCACAGCTGCTACATTTGCGATCAATTATTATCTCGGAGGACTGAATACAACCGGTTATCATATTTTCAATCTAATCCTCCATATCGCAAATGGAATGCTTCTCTATCTGCTGATAAGAATAACGGCTGGCTATCTCAGCTACACTGATGAGAAAAAGACCGGGCTCATCGCTCTCTATTCCTCTTTGATATTCATAGTCCATCCTGTCCAGACCGAATCGGTGACCTATATAGTCTCCCGCTCGGTCCTACTCTCTGCCTTCTTCTTTCTTCTGGGGATACTACTCTTTGCAAAGACCTCCGGAGCATCGGGGAAGAAGAGAGTTGCATACACAATCGCCCTCTTCTTTACCGCTCTTCTCGGGATGGCATCGAGGGAAGAGTTCTTCATATTCCCCCTGATGCTTATTCTTTATGATCTCTATTTCACCTCGAGGCAGGACACAAAAGCAGTCTTCAAGAACTACAAGATCCATCTCCCAGTAATAGCAACTCTCGCATATGTGACCTATATAGTACTGACTCATGATTACCAAGAACATGCAGGATACGGAGTGAAAACAATTACCCCTCTCGAATACCTCATGACCCAGTTCAATGTCCACTGGACCTACTTGCGTCTTCTGGTCTTTCCTATGAACCTGAATCTGGACTATGATTATCCCATTGCAAAGACTCTTTTCGAATTCCCAACCATTATCTCTTTTACAGGCTACATTGGGTTATGGGGGACGGGACTATATCTCTATAAAAAATTGCCGGTAATTTCCTTCTCAATTCTCTGGTTTATGATAACTCTACTACCTTCTTCGAGTATTGTTCCAATTGCAGACGCAATATTCGAGCATAGGTTGTATTTACCGCTCGCAGGATTCTCGATAATTTTAGGGATTATTTTTATTAATCAACGGATGAGGAAATAAACTTCAAAGGTAAAAGCTGAGCATCCACCAAAACAAGATACTTGCTCCAAGTCAATTGATCCCGCTGATTCTGGACGTATACTCAAGAAATCGCCTTGCCTCAGGGTGGCCGGGATCGAATTGCAAAGCCTGGGAGAATTCCATACGCGATTCATTGATGAATCCTTTTTCGAGAAAGACAAGGCCGAGATCATAATGCGCATCAGCGTAATCAGGTTTCAGACCTATCGCAATCTGGAATTGAATAATTGCCTGATCGAGCATTGGGGGTTGTACATGCTCATAAGCTAATCCCAACTGGTAGTGACTCCTTGCCTTATTCGGACTTTTGATCAGAACATCTTTCCAGAAATATACCTCGTCCTGCCATGTGTGATTCCTCACCCAAGTTACGCCTATAAATATCAGCAATATTAGTATCGCAATTATTGATTTCATTATCGATTATTAAAAAAGATGTCGACGATTTAAAATATTTTACACGATCTGACTTCCTGCTATCTACTCATTTTGAGAGATCAGAAATGAAATTGACTTCAGAAAATTTCTCTTTCACGAAAAAGAGAGGAGATGAGGTTAAAAACCTCTCCTCCTCCCAGTAAATGAATCACTCTCCAAGCTAAAGCCTGAAGTCTCTGGTTTTCGGGCATAATCGCGCGGCCAATCCTTGTCGCTCTCTTACGTAGTTTCTGACGATTTCTTCGTTTACCTGCCCTATCGTCCCGGCAAAAGCGCCATCCGCATAGAAGATATCACCCCACAAAAAATCTTCCACCTCAGGTAATTCCTTCCGGAATACCTGTCCCTCGCTTCAGTATATCGACCACATCGATATGCTCTCGCTTGCTTTGACCGGACAGCTATTTTGCCCCGCAACTCGGGTCATCGATGAGTATCCATAACCACATTATTTGGACCCGATGCTTCGCGTGTGCATCCGTCCGGTATTTGGCCATGGCCCATTATGGGCATACTTTGCTCCGCTCCGCCAGTGAGATGGCAGCGCTGCGGGGTGCCATTCATCCCCGAGTTTGAAACTCGTGGTCTTCTGCGAAGCTCTGCAAACAAGTTAAGGACACGTAATTGCCAAAAAGTTATTATCATACACCTGAAAACAGGCAAAAATCCCCGGACCCGAAATTTGTCCGTCAACCTGGCTTAAAGCAATTTCAACTCTACCAGAATTGAAACTATTAAGGCCACCTTTAATAATGCTCCTGTGGAGTATAATTTTTCCATTTCCTGACACTCTGTTCTCTAATCCAGCTTGAGCACCAGCCATATCTAAATTCACCATATTAAGCACAGAATTTCCCCAGGCAACAATTCCTGAACCCAAAGAATTAACAATTTTCCCATCATAAAACTCAGGAGCGGAATTGCCATCTACAAGTACTCCTGCACCATTTTGAACATGAATGTCAAAATTTTTTATTTTGGGAGATGAATCGACAATCTGAATTCCAACATTGTAACCACAATTTGCTCCAGAAATATTAATAGTTAGGCCAGATATTTTTGATTGAGCACCGCTAAGATCAAAGATGCCTCTTCCCTCTCCATTTAATTCTATATTCAGATTTTTGACGTCAGCAACTGACATGTCCCCATTTTGAAGCCCAGCATTGTCACAAGCATTTCCCTCTACAAGGATAGTCACATCTGACATTTTGGGATTGGAGAGAGAGGTGTTCACAATTGCTATGTTTGAGGAGTCTTGACCTGAAACTTGCGCGAATACATTCTGAATTATTGGAGATGAGCGCCAATTGTGAATAGAACAATTTATAGTTCCACCTGAGGCAATTAGACTCATATTTGACATCGTTACAGAGGCTTGTTCATTATAAAAAGCTAAATTCTGATTTGCTCCTGAATTTTCTACAGTTAGGGATCTAATTTCGGAGTTGCTTGCTCCTCTTATTGTTCCAGCATATAATCCACTTATAGTACCAAAGATTTTAGTGACACCCATTCCAGATCCTTCAATATCTATATAACTCTGCATCTGCAAACTGACTGATCCGATATTGTAAACTCCAGGCATAATCTTTAAAAGACAGTAATTTGAAGAAGATGGCGTACCACACCAAACGGGGACATTAGCCATAGCAGTTATCGGGCTCGTGTAATCCCCTCCACTCTGAGCAACTACTGCAACCTTTGGGTATTTCTTCTGATAGACAGCATCATGATTGTGATTGACATCAGCAAAGTCAGCTGCATGTTTACCATCCACGGTATCAGCATTCAAGCCAGTTGAAGAAATTTTTGATGCTGATATTGGCCCCGTTATCTTTGCATCTGTAACCGCTCCATCTGAAATTTTGGGTGTGGTTACTGCACCATCAGCAATTTTGGTGTTGTCGCAGACCCATCGGTAAGTTTAAGGGTCGTAATGGTTCCGTCCGTAATATCTGAGCCCGAATGAGTATGGCTTCCGAGCTTTGATCCGGAAATAACACCGGAAATCTTTAAATCCGTCACCGCTCCATCCGCAATTTTCCCTGTCGTTACGGCATTATCCTGAAGATGTCCTGTTTTAACACCGCTTCCTGTGTTCGTGTCCTGCCCCGTGGTCCCGTCTGCGTCTTTGATGTGCTGCGAAAGCACTGAGTCATTTGCCAAGCCTGCGGCAAAAGCAGCCGAGCCAAAAAGCGAGAATACAAATATCACAGCTAAAAACAAACTGATTCTAATCTTCTTCATTTTCATTTTCTCCTTCTTATTTTTTTTAAAATAGAAACTTTGGATTGCGAAGAGGCTAAAATCCCCTCGCAAGACAACCGAATTTATTCCTTTCATTGCTTTATGGAGGGACGCCTGACAAAATACCCGGGTCCTTATTCCGTAGGCTCAAGGCAAAGCCCTCTGAGGGTTGGTAAATGTTTTTGAGACGAAAATCGTCTGAGAAAGGATAGTTCTGACTGACTGACTGACTGACTGAGCAAGAAGCGGGCAAGACGGCATAAGTTAGGCACAAAGAATCGACGTAAGAAACTTGGCGGATGCAAGCTTTTCCTTCCTCTCCCCTCATAGAGACAGTGAGTTATGAATAGCACAAAAGAAGAATGCCTGTCAAGAGAACGGAAGTGCGGGGCAAAGGAAGGTTACCAGTGAGAGACGCAGACACTGTTTAGGACCTCTCCATGCTTCTCTTGAGAATTCCCAGGTCAAAGGATTTGTCGACCGCCTTATCGATCGCCTCGACTTCGACGACAGGCAGATAGGGAAAGACCCCGATGACCGGGACATCCGTCAGCAATGTGAGCGTTTTGGGGTTCCTTTCCTCGGCAAGCGTTTCGCCGGGGGGAGCTGTGTAGTTGAGCACAATTCCGGCAACCTCGATCCCCTGGGATCGCGCATAATGAATGGTAAGGAGGGTATGGTTAATGGTCCCGAGATAGGGCCGCGCCACGATGATGAGAGGGAGCTGCATTTCCCTGGCGAGATCCGCCATGAAATAATCCCTGAGAATGGGAACGTATAACCCGCCCGCCCCCTCCACGACAAGGCCATCATATTTCCTTCCGAGATCACGGTATGCTCTGAACACCGCATCGAGGTCGGGCACCTTCCCTTCAACCTCTCCGGCATCGTAGGGAGAGAGCGGGGTCTCGTACATGCAGGGTGTTATGATGCTCACGTTCTCATCCATGTTCGCTATCTCTTTGAGGAAAAGACCGTCTGCAGGAACGAGCATCTCCCCTTCCCTGACGCACCCGGTCTCTACCGGCTTCATCGCCCCTGCCCTGTGCCCGAAAAAGCCGAGCGCCCGGACCACTGCGGCGGCAATGACGGTCTTGCCCACATCGGTATCGGTCGCGGTAATGAAGAATCCCTTTGTCATTCAGACGATCCTGCTTTCAAGGGAGAACACCTGTCCGGTTATCCCTTTCGTCGAGCAGAGGAAGGCGATGAAGTCGGCGACCTCCCGGGGGTCCGAAAGCCTGTGCATGATGCTTTCCTGTTCCGCTCTTTCGAGGGCCTGAGGAGAACCTTCCCCCATCGCTGTCTCCATGTATCCCGGCAAGACAGTATTCACCCTGATATTGTGCTCAGCCATTTCCCTGGCAAGGGTCATTCCGAGACCGATGAGAGCGGCTTTCGATGCGCTGTACGCAGCCTGGCCTCCTCTCCCTTTCACACCGGAAAATGACGAGATGTTCACCACATGACCTCCGCCGGCATTGCCCATGAGAGGAAAGACAGCCCGGGTGCAATGAAAGCACCCTTTCAGGTTCACATCAAAGACACGCTGCCAGTCTTCTTCCCGGCATCTCACGAGGAGACCGTCGAGAGACACCCCAGCATTGTTGATGAGATTATCGAGCCTCCCGAACGTCTTCCCGATCAGTTCCGCCATGGCATCGACCTCCTTCTTCACGGAGACATCTGCTCTGACGGCGAGGCACTGTTTGCCGAGTTCCCGCTCGAGGGCGGACGCCCCGGCTTCGGATGACTGATAATTGATGACAACAACGTGACCCTCTTCGGCCAGTCTCCGCGCGATGAAGCTGCCCAATCCCCTGGCGCCTCCTGTTACGAGGGTGATGGCACTATGTCCTGTTCTCAACAAACCTCTCCAGAGCATCGAGGAGCATATCAAGATCAGCCTCGGTATGGGAGGCTGTCACGGAAAGCCGGATGCGCGGCTGCTTGACCGTGGGTGGACGTATGACCGGCGCATACATGCCTTGCTCCCAGAGGGTCCGGGACAAAGAAGCTGCTTCGTCGAGCGAGACGCAGAAAATCGGAATAATCTGAGACGAACTCTTCCCCTTGTCCAGTCCAAGCGCCTCGATCCCCCTGTGCACTTTTCTGATGTTAGACCAGAGGCGGTCGATGAGGCCATTGTCTTTTTCCAGCAGGGCCACGGCTTGCAGCGCTCCCGCGATCACAACCGGAGGGAGCGCCGTCGCAAAGATCACCGTCCTCGCAGTGTTGATGAGGAAGTCGATTGTCGGGCGGTCAGCCGCTATGAAAGCTCCGAACGATCCGAGAGCTTTCGAGAACGTCCCCATCTGAACCACGAAATCCGTCACCGGAAGATCGAACTGGGACAGCGCGCCCTTGCCCCTGCCGAGCACGCCGGTCCCGTGCGCATCATCGATATACAGTACCGCTCCTTCCTCTTCGCAAATCGCATAGAGCGCATCGAGCGGTGCGATATCGCCGTCCATGCTGAAGACTGACTCGGTGATGACCATTCTCTGCCCGGCAGGCGTCTCCCTCAGCAGGCTCCGCAGGTGGTCAGCATCGCCATGCCGGTAGACGACGTGCTGAGCCCTGCTGAGTCTGCACCCGTCGATAACGCTCGCGTGGTTGAGCGAGTCACTGAAAATGATCCCCCCCTTCCGGGCAAGCGCGGGTATCGCACCGATGTTCGCCATGTATCCTGAATTCAGGATAAGCGCACCTTCGGTTTTCTTGAGGCGGCATATCGCTGTTTCCAGATCCTCATGCGCGGTCGTCCCGCCCGAGAGGAGCCGCGACGATCCGGAACCGAACCCGAAAGAATCGAGCGCCTTATGAGCAGATGCCATGATGAGCGAATCCGAAGCAAAACCGAGATAATCGTTCGAGGCAAAGTTTATGAATTCCCGCCCCCTGATCCGGATTGTTCTTCCCTGCCGGGACTCCCTGTCCCTGATTTCCCGGAACAATCCCTCAACCTTCAGTCTCTCAATTTCACGCGCAAAGAACTCGTTCATGACATAAAAAAACTTTCCAATATGTTTATTAAAATTATTTTATTTAGTATACTATATGTTGATCGTCATAATTGATATCGTGTATCGGTTATGAGAGGTCCTATATACGTATGACAGACAAAGCTTCTATATTAAAGCTTTCCCAAAAATTTCTCGCCAAGGGACAGGTCGACAAAGCGATACAGGTCTGGGAAGAATTTGTATCGTCAAATCCCGACGGGAACATCTACAACATGATCGGAGACCTTTACCTCAAGAAGAACGACAAGAAGAATGCTAATGCCTGGTTTCATAAAGCAGCCAAGTTCATCAGGGATGAGGGTTTCTCCCTCAAAGCCCTCGCTATCTACAAGAAGATCCTCAATTTTGATTCCACGGATCCTCAAGCGCTCTACGCGCTCGGAGAGCTGAACGAGGAAAAGGGGCTCGCCCCCGACGCGATCAAGTTCTACCTTGCATCGATCGATGCGCTGAACAAAAGAGGACAGAAGAGCGATGTTCTCGAGATATACAATAAAATCCTGAGCCTTGCTCCCTCCAATATTCCCCTTAGGTCAAAAGTCGCCGACAATCTGGCAAAGGAAGGACTCCTCCAGGATGCATCGAAAGAGCTCATCTATATCGCCCGTCTCTACGAGGAGAAAGGCGACAGCAAAGCCGCCGTGGATTATTTCAATAAGGCGCTCATTATCTTCCCCCGGAATAAAGATGCCTATCTTACGATGAGCAAGCTCTATGAGACGCTCGGGAAGAAGAAGGAAGCGCTCGACGTTCTCAGCAGGGCGTTCCAGTCGTTCCCCGAAGATGAAGACCTCAAGCTCCAGATCGCGCACCAGCTCATCACGAATAATGAATTTGACCAGGCTATCGATCTCCTCAAGCAGGTCGGGGAGCGGGAACCCGACAACATTAAAGTCAAGGAAGAAATCGCGAAGATACACCTCCTGAAGGGCAACAAGGAAAAAGCATGGACCATCTACAGTCCCATTGTTGACGAATTGCTGATGATGAAGAGTCCTGATCAGCTCATCGGAATTCTCCGGGAGTTCTCAGAGATCGAACCGGTGGAAGTCGGAAGAAAGCTGGCATCGCTCTACCGCCAGACAGGCGAGATCGACAACGCGTTCCATGAGCTCGTTAAGCTTGCCAACATTCTGAAAGACAGCGGCATGTACGAAGAGGCGACGAGCGTCATCAATGAGGCGGGTCTGCTCAAACCGGACAACGAAGAGGTCGGTCTCCTGCTCTCCTCTCTCCAGCAGGAAATGGGAATCGACCAGGTTACCGCTCAGGACAACAAGACCACTGATGATCTCCTCAGTGAAATCGAAGTGCTCCTCAGGTATGGTCAGTCCGCCGCGGCCCTGAAGATGCTCGAAACGCTCAAGTCCAGGGAACCATCCCATATCGAGGTACACAGGAAACTGAAAGTGATCTACCTCGAAATGGGTGAAAAGGAACTCGCGGTGACAGAGTGCATCATCCTTGCCAATCTCTATGAGAAAAACGGAGATGCAGCGGGCAGGGAGCAGATCCTCAATGAAGCATATGATATCAACCCCCTCGACCCCAGACTGCCTGACCGGGGGGAAGCGCCGGCACTCGATGAGG
>JBLNHB010000304.1:0-3206 GCA_050268805.1 bacterium
GGCAGGGTCTTTGAGAGGAGAATGCGGCGCGGGCGAATTCCTCCTTGATCGGGATATTGAGTTTCTCCGCCTGCTCCTCAAGAAACGAGCCGGTGCCGGCGGCACAGGCCTTATTCATCTCGAAGTCGACAATGACGCCGCCTCTGAGCGATATATATTTCGAATCCTGCCCCCCGATCTCAAAAATGGTATCCACCCGGGGATCGATGAATGTCGCGGCAGTGGCCTGTGCGGTTATTTCGTTCTTCACGATGTCCGCGCCGACGAAGTCTGCGATCATGTACCTGCCGGAGCCGGTCGTGCCGACCCCCCGGACGGCGACCATCTCTCCGATTTCTCCTTCAATCTCCCGCAGACCCCGGAGGACCGCCTCAATCGGTCGCCCCGCGGTCATGAGATATCGCTTGGCGAGCAACCTCCCTTCGCTGTCAATGACCGCCAGATTCGTGCTGATCGAACCGATGTCGATCCCCATATATGCCGGTATCGTTCCGTCGACACCGGAGGAAGGACGGCAGACTTCAGAATTGCCGAGATGGTGACGGGAAAGAAAATTGGTGTTCTCCGGCATTAACGGCGGGTGCGGAGAAGAGGAGGATTCGGTCTGTTTGAACCCCCTCTGGAAGGCCGCGATATCGAGAGGCGAGAGCGTTTTGTCCTCGAGCGATTTCAGCGCCGCCCCGATCGCCCCCATACAGGCAAAATGTTCGGGGATAACAAGGTGCTCAATTTCGAGGACCTCGGCAAAGGCCCTCCTCATCCCGGGGTTCGCGGCAACGCCTCCCTGGAACGATACCGGGGGGGCGATGTCTCTGCCCTTGACGATGCTCCCCTTGAAATTCCTCGCGACGGCGAAACAGAGGCCTGCAACGATGTCCTCGAGGGGAGTGGCGATCTGCTGGAGATGGATCATGTCGGACTTTGCAAAGACACTGCATCTTCCGGCGACCCGCGGAGGAGTCCGGGAAGAGAGGGCGAGGGTCCCGAACTCTTCGATGCTCAGTCTGAGGCGCTCGGCCTGCTGGTCAAGAAAGGACCCGGTGCCCGCGGCGCAGACCGAGTTCATCGAGAAATCCCTGATACCCGAGGTGTCGAGCAGAATGAGCTTCGAATCCTCACCGCCCATCTCGATGATGGTCCTCACCCCGGGGAAGAGTCTTCGGGTTGCTACGACCTGGGCCACGATTTCATTGATATGGGTGAGCCCGAGGGAGGCAGCGATGACTTTTCCGGAAGAGCCGGTGAAGGCGATGAAGTCGAGGCGGCCTGTTTCCTGGAGAGCGGTCCTGACAACTTCGGCGGCAGCGCGGTAGGGATTCCCCCGGTGGCGCAGATACCACGTTTTGATGATGGTCCCGTCTCCATCCACGATGGCGCCTTTGACACTTACGGATCCGGCATCAAGGCCGAGGATCATTCTGATACCTCCCGACAATTTCTCAATTCGCGATCACGACGGATACGTATTACATTGCTGCCAGACTATATCGAGAAAAATTCTTGCCCCGGAGGGGGTTAACCAGGGCAACCCCAGTGTTATGGATTTTTATTTCCTAATATATAGCAAAAAGTGTTGATAAATTCAATATAGTAATGATACTATTCTAAACCTCTTTTCGAAAAAGAGGTCAATAATTTTTAATATTTCTTGACAAATTTATTTTTCTCTGGTATCATTTTTGAGTTTTTCCCTAAAACATACAGAATCTATCACCCTCGTTTTTCAAGAGATGTCTGTATAAATTGAACGTGCTGTTTTTTTGAGGAGGAACATGCCAACCATTGCACAGCTGATACGGCAGAGCAGGAAGCTCGTTGAGAGCAAGACAAAGAGCCCTGCACTGAAGTCCTGCCCCCAGAAGAGGGGAGTGTGTGTCAGGGTCTATACAACGACCCCGAAGAAGCCGAACTCCGCTCTCAGAAAAGTTGCGAGGGTGCGGCTTACCAACAGCATGGAAGTCACTGCCTACATTCCCGGTGTGGGGCACAATCTCCAGGAACATTCCATTGTCATGATCAGGGGCGGAAGGGTTAAAGACCTCCCCGGAGTTAAATACCATATCATCCGTGGAACCCTCGACTCGGTCGGTGTCGCAGACCGGAGGAGAGGGAGATCCAAGTACGGAGCGAAGAGGCCGAAGTAAGGGGTAAGAGATGCCAAGGAGAAGGGTTGCAGAGACACGAGAGATTTTGCCGGATCCCAAGTACGGAAGCGTATTGCTGAGCAAGTTCATCGTCGTTATCATGAAGGACGGGAAGAAGTCCACCGCAGAGAGAATCTGCTATGGCGCATTTGACATCCTCAAGGAAAAGACGGGTGAAGATCCCCTCAAGGTTTTTAAGACCGCGATCGATAATGTCAAGCCCGTTCTCGAAGTGAGGCCCAGGAGGGTCGGCGGGGCGACGTACCAGGTTCCCGTCGAGGTGAGACCCTCGAGACGAGTGGCACTTGCCTTTAGATGGATCAGCACCTTCGCCCGGCAGCGGAGCGAAAAAACGATGAGGGAAAAGCTCGCTGCTGAGCTTCTCGAAGCCTTCAAGAACACCGGTTCCTCCATAAAAAAGAAGGAAGACACCCACAAGATGGCTGAGGCGAACAAGGCCTTTGCCCATTACCGATGGTAAGCTGACACGAGAGGTTGACCTTGAGATTCCCGCTGGAAAGAATGAGGAATATCGGCATTATGGCGCATATTGATGCCGGCAAGACGACTACGACCGAAAGAGTCCTGTACTATACCGGTGTTACCTACAAGATCGGTGAGGTCCACGACGGGACGGCGGTCATGGATTGGATGCCCCAGGAGCAGGAGCGCGGCATCACCATCACCTCTGCAGCGACAACATGCTTCTGGAAAGACCACCAGGTCAATATTATTGACACCCCCGGCCATGTCGATTTCACCATCGAGGTGGAGCGTTCACTCCGGGTGCTCGATGGTGCCGTTGCGGTATTCGATGCGGTCTCGGGAGTCGAACCCCAGTCGGAGACGGTCTGGCGGCAGGCGAACAAATACCGTGTTCCCCGGATCGCCTTCATCAATAAGATGGACCGGGTGGGCGCAGATTTTGCCATGTCCGTCAAATCGATGGTGGAACGGCTCGGCGCAAACGCGGTACCGATACATATTCCCATCGGGGCGGAGGAGCATTTCCGGGGTCCCATCGACCTCATCCGGATGAAAGCATACTATTTCGACGACGAA
>JBLNHB010000305.1:0-6909 GCA_050268805.1 bacterium
CGGTTGTCCCTCGCCCCTCTCGATCGCTTCCAGGAGCTGCGAGATCCACGGCAGCCCCTCGCGGCAGGGAGTGCACCAGCCGCATGATTCCCGCGCAAAGAACCGTTCGAGGTTGAGCACCATGCCGACCGGGCAGGTCCTATCGTCGAGGACGATCATGGTGCCGGTACCCATCCGGCTCCCGACCTTCGGCATGGATTCGAAATCCATCCGCGCGTCGAGATGCTCCTCGAGGATGAACTCTGTCGATGCGCCGCCCGGAATGACCCCGCGAAATCTGAACCCCTCTCTCATGCCGGCTGCATGGTCTTCGAGGATCTCGCGGACCGTTGTGCCCATGGGGAGTTCCCATGCTCCGGGTCTCTTCACGTTTCCGCTTACGCCATAGATCTTTGTCCCGCCTTCTTCGGTATGGCTCAGTCCCTTGAACCACGCGGGGCCGTTCCCGGCGATATGGGACACGTTGCAGATGGTCTCCACGTTGTTAACGACCGTCGGCTTTCCCCAGAGCCCGCTCGCCTGCGGATGGGGCGGCTTTTCGCGCGGGATCGGCCGCTTCCCTTCCAGCGCGTTCATCATCGCGGTCTCTTCCCCGCAGATGTAACGGCCGGCACTGGCATGGAGGCGGAGTTCGAGGCTGTAGCCGGACCCGAGAATATTCGCGCCGAGATATTTATGCTCATACGCTTCTGCGATCGCCCTCTCCAGCCTCTCCCCGGCGCGCCGGTATTCCCATCGTAAAAAGATGTATGCGATATCGACCTGAAGCGCATAGGAGCTGATGATCGCCCCTTCGACAAGCTGATGGGGATCTCCCTCCATGAGCAGGCGGTCCTTGAATGTGCCGGGGTCCATCTCATCAGCATTGACGATCAGGTATTTCGGGTGAGGCGTATCTTCCCCCGAGGGCATGAAGCTCCATTTGATACCGGTGGGGAATCCGGCGCCGCCGCGGCCCCGGAGATTGGAATTCTTTACCATCTCGATGATATCCTTCGGCGCTACGCTCTTCAGGGCCTTCCTGAGGGCCTGGTACCCGCCCGCCGCCTCATATTCCCTCAGGCTTGGGGCCTCTCCGTCAGTCCGCATGTTCGCGGTGAGCGGCAGTTTCATCACCGTTTCTCCCTATTGATAGTTCCTGAGAATCTCATCGATCTTCCCGGGGTTCAGGTCAGTATAGAGGTCATCATCGATCATCATCGCGGGAGCATGATCGCATGCCCCGAGACAGGCGACCGGCAGGAGGGTGAACTGTCCGTCCGGGCTCGTCTCTCCCAAGCCCGCTCCGAGGCGTGAGGACAGATGTTCGAGGACCCGCTCATATCCCATGACCCAGCAGCTGACCGAATCGCAGACCAGGACAATATGCTTTCCCACGGGCTTCTTGTGGATGAGGCTGTAAAAGGTGGCGACGCCATCGAGCTCTTCAGGCGTCATATCGAGCATTTCAGCGATATTCCGTATCTCATCAGATACCCAGCCCCGGCACCGCTGGACGATCTTCAATGCCTCGACACACGCGGCACGCTTGTGCGTGAAGCGTTTCAGCATGGCGGTGATCTCTGTCTTCTCTTCTTCCGTCAGCATACTACCCTTCACCTGTCCACGTCCGCGAGGACATAGTCGATGCTCCCCAGGATAGCGAGGAGGTCAGGTACCATCAGGCCCCGGCTGATCATGGGGATCATCTGGAGGTGCGGGAAGGACGGTGTGCGGATGCGGACGCGGTACGGCATGGTACTCCCGTCGCTGATGAGGTAGTACCCGTTGTTCCCCTTTGATGCCTCGATGCCGGAAAATACCTCGCCGGCCGGGATGACCGGCCCCCAGCTAACATTCAGGAAATGGGTGATGAGCGTCTCGATATCATGCATGGTGTGCTCCTTCAGCGGAGGAGTAGCGAGCGGATGGTCGGACTTGTAGGAGCCTGAAGGCATAGTGTTCAGGCATTGCTCGATGATGCGCAGGCTCTGGCGCATCTCTTCAACACGCACCACGGCACGGTCGTAGCAATCACCGTGGGTCGCCGTGGGGATCTCGAACTCAAACTGATCATATCCGGAATAGGGCCGTTTCTTCCGGAAGTCCCAGGCAAAACCGCAGGCTCGCAGCCCCGGCCCCGTCACTCCCCATTCGATCGCCTCGTCGAGCGTGTATCTGCCGACCCCCTTGGTCCGCGCCTGAAAGATGGAGTTCCCCATCACGGTCCTGTCGTATTCTGCGAGCCGCCGCGGAAAATAGCTGATGAATTCTCTCACCATGCGGTCCCATCCCCTCGGTAAATCCTGTGATACTCCCCCGATGCGGAACCAGCTCGGATGCATGCGGCCTCCGCAGACCGCCTCGACAATGTCGAAAATACGTTCGCGATCGCTGAAGGTATAGAAGACCGGAGAGAGGGCGCCCACATCCTGGGCAAAGGTGCCGTACCAGACGAGATGGCTTGCGATCCGGAAGAATTCGGCCATCATGACGCGGATCACCTTCACTCGGTCCGGAACCGTGATGCCTGCCAGACGTTCGACTGCGAGAACATAAGCGAGGTTGTTCAACACCCCGCCGAGGTAGTCGATGCGGTCGGTATAGGGGATATAGGTATGCCATGACTGGCGCTCTCCCATCTTTTCCGCTCCCCGGTGGTGGTAACCGATATCCGGTACCGCGTCGATGATCTCTTCGCCGTCCAGTTGAAGAACGATGCGGAGCAGGCCGTGAGTGCCGGGGTGCTGGGGCCCGAGGTTGAGGAACATGAAATCAATATCTTCCCGATGGCGTTTCATCCCCCACTCGCGCGGATCGAACTGGAGAGCCTTCTCCTCCGCCCTCTCCCTCTCTTCGGGGAGGCGGAAGGGTTCCATTTCGGTGGCGCGCGCAGGATGTTCTTTGCGGAGAGGGTGGCCCTCCCAGGTGGGAGGCATCAATATTCTTTTCAGATGCGGATGGTCTTCGAAGGTAACGCCGAACATGTCCCACCCCTCCCGCTCGTACCAGTTTGCCGAGGGCCAGAGATCCGTTACGGTTGGGATGGATGGATAGTCGCCCGAGAGTGCTACCTTGATCCTGATGTCCTCGTTCCTTTCATACGAAAGGAGATGATAGAGCAGGGTGAAATCGCTCCCGGGCTGGCCCCTGCGATGGGTGCGGACACGTTCGTCGATAACCGTGAGGTCATAGAGCGTCCGATACGGTCCCTCGACGTCTGTTTTGAGGAAGCGCAGGACATCGTGAGCACCGTCCCTGGGTATCCAGAGTGTAAGGATATCGTCGCGCGTGGGCTGCGGACTGATCGTCGTCTCTCCGAAGGTGTTCCGCAGCTCCGTGAGAATAGGCCTGTTGCCCTGGAGAGAAGGCATTGCTACTCCACCTCATCCGGAGAGGAGAGGTCTGTTGCTTTCCTCCGTTCTGGACGTTTCATGTCGCGTTGGGGGGGCAGAGCAGACCGCTGCACACTCTGAGGACCGGAGACCCAGCTCAGGGGCCGCCGCTCTCTGCCGATCGCTTGCTGGAGGAGCAAAAGACCTTCCATGAACGCTTCAGGCCTCGGCGGGCATCCGGGCACGTACACGTCGACCGGCAGGAACGTGTCCACGCCCTGGACAACGCTGTAGATGTCATACATGCCGCCGGAATTGGCGCAGGACCCCATCGAGATTACCCATCGCGGTTCCATCATCTGTTCATGGAGGCGCTTGATGATCGGCGCCATCTTGATGAAAACCGTCCCCGCAATGACCATCAGGTCTGCTTCGCGGGGTGTCCCGCGGATCACCTCTGCGCCAAACCGGGCGATATCATACCGGGGCGTAATGCTCGTGGCCATCTCGACAAAACAGCACGAGAGGCCAAAGTTGAAAGGCCAGATGGAATTCTTGCGTCCCCAGGCCACGAGGTCCTGCAGCCTGGTCAACAGCAGACTCCGTCTGACCGCATCATCCGGAGAGCCTCCTTCTGATATTCCGCGTTTTTCGGCTTTGTTGAGAGACCACTGCATGGGCCGCATCAACCTTCCATTCTTATTTTGTGCCGTTTCATTCGCGCTGTTGCCCACTCGAGTGCCCCGACCCTCCAGAGGTATATAATGATAGCTGCCAGGACACCGATGAAGACGAGAATCTCGATGTATCCTGCCCACCCCGCTTCGCGGAGGGCGACGGCCCAGGCAAAAATGAAGACCGACTCGAGGTCGAAAATAACAAAGAACATCGCGATCATGTAGAATTTTACGTCGAAGCGGAGGTGCGCCGAGCCGGTTGAGACGATGCCCGACTCGTACGGTTTGCCGGTTGCTCTCTCTCTATGCCGCTGTCCGAGGATGTACGAGAGGGCGATCATGAACGCGACCAAGAGAAGAACGGCCGCGAGATAGACTGCCGCAGGCCAGAGTGCGTCCGCGTTGCCCGATGACATGTTCATGCCCGTCTTCCCTCTCCCGGAGGCTGTAATGACGAATCCCCTTCACAGCGATAACCGGCCTGTAGCACTGTAATTATTCCGTGCCCTGTCTGACCCGGCTTTCCCTCTTGTTCCAGATTCCACCGAGGATAACAATGACGAGCGCGTAAACAACCAGGACCAGGATAAAGAAATTTCGGGGTTTCATGCCGGGATTCAGTATCTTGGCCCTGTCCACCCCGTTCAGGGCGAGGATATATGCCTCGATATTCGAGATCTCTTGCTGGGTCAGACTCTTCGTATCGCCAAAGGCAAGCATCCGGATTGCCGGAGAAGGGCCCTCAGGCACAGAGCCGTGCTGGATATACCGGTCGATAATCTCTGCGAAGGTTTGAGGGTCCTCGCTGAAATTATCCCGGTCAATGGGACTCAGGTCCGGTACTTTCCCGTCTGCCGAGCCGGGATTGGGAACAGAGCTTTTTCCCTCTTCGCCGTGACAGGAGGAACAGTTCTTTCCGAACAACAGGCGCCCCCGCTCCGCTCCGCCGATGATATAGGCGGCTTTTCCCGGAAGTCCCTTTTCATTCATATCACGCGGGGCTTCTGAGGGCGAGGGGGATGGCGAAGTTTTCGTCGGCACGGGGGATGCCTCACTGACACCAGTAAAGGCTGAGGCTTGAGCAGAGCCTTTCGGCGATGAGCCCGGCTGCGACGCAGATGCTGCAGGCTGCTCCGGGACCTGCGCGAATCCCGGGCTCATGTACCCCTTAATACTCATCGCGACGATGAGCCCTCCGAGAATGAGCGCGCCTGTGATTACCCGGGGACGCCGGAATGGATTCCGTTCAGGGCCCCGGTCGACAAAGGGCAGTAATACGAGGATGAGGATGAGAACCGTGGGGACCCCTACGGTGCCGACGGGCTCGAGTCTCCCCTCAAAATATTTGAGGGATTCGTAGAGGAAGAGGAAATTCCATTCGGGCTTGGGGATATAGGAGAGATCGAGGGGGTCAGCAGGCCCGGAGTAAAGGGGCGGAATGAATACTGCAAGGGCAACGAGTACGAGGAAGACCAGTGTGGTGCCGAGAGCGTCCTTGAAGACCTGGTCCGGCCAGAAGAGGCCTTTCCGCGTCCGTTCTTTTTCCTTCCACGGCCCGACGCTCCCGAAACGCCGCACGGCGATAATATGGATTGCGAACAGGCCTATCAGGACGGCCGGCAGGACGGCGGTGTGCACCGCAAAGAGACGCGAGAGGGCCAGCTGGCCCATCTCCTCGCCCCCCCGCATGAGACGCTTCGTCAAATCGCCCGCAAGAGGCACGGTGTTCGCGATGCTCGTGCTGACCTCACCGATCCAGTAACCGCGCTGGTCCCAGTGGAGAGGACTTCCGGAAAAGCTGAATCCAATGGTTGTCAGAAGGAGCGTCACCCCTGCGATCCATGTCAGCTCGCGGGGTTTCTTGTAAGCGCCCCAGAGAAAGACCCTCCCGATGTGGAGCAGGACGAGTATGATCATGATCTGGGCGCCCCAGTAATGGAGGCCGTGGATCAGCCAGCCGAAAGGGACCTTGGTCCTCAGATAGCTGATGCTGTCATAGGCATGATCGGTCGTGGGGACGTAAAAGAAGAGTTGCATGATTCCTGTCGCTGTCTGAATGGAAAAAACAATGAGGACCGCACTCCCGAGAGAATAGGCAAAACGCGCTCCCCCGACGATCTCCTCATCGAGCGCCAGATGCGCGAGCGGGGCGAGGGGCCATCGTTCATCAATCCACTGTCGTATCCGTCGTATCATGGCGCTCCCCTAGACCGCAATCTTCTCCGGCGTGCCGACCTTGAAACGCTCCCACTGAATGAAGAGCACTCCTTTTTCGATCTTGCCCGGCAACGTATCGAGCGGCCGGGGAGCAGGACCATACAGGACCTTGCCGTCGGCAGCGAACACGCTCGCATGGCAGGGGCACTCGAAGCGACTGCTTTTCGGTTTCCACAAATAATGGCAGCCGAGGTGAGGACAGATCGGGGAAAAAACGGTGACCCTATCAGGGGCATGTTTCACCGCCCAGACGGAGTTCAAATCATTTCCGGTCTGGTACGCGTCCTCGATTCTCGCTTCGAATTTCATCTCGACCGGTTTCCCCTGAGGCAATGAGCCCACATCGCCCAATCGTGACCATTCCGTTTTCCTCTTCGGAGAAGAGCTCATGAGGGTCTTGAGAAAGGGAAGACCCAGCACGAGACCATTCAGACCAGCGATGATCCCGATGGCGACTTTGAAAAAAGCCCTTCTCGTGGTTGTCGCGTCTTCGGAGTCATAAGCATGTGACTCTTCCTTCATGGGATCTTCTCCGGTGCGTACTCTTTGCACTACGTTCCGGCACGTGCAGGACAGCCAACGGCACGGAGAGGAGAAAAACTGTCGTCATTCAGTCTTTTTGCATCCCCGGCATGACTCTCTGTTCTATGGCGCAGTTGCTAAGAAATTTTTATCTAATCAAATCTTATCATGCCGTTTCT
>JBLNHB010000306.1:0-14473 GCA_050268805.1 bacterium
CACCTTTGATATTTCGATCCTCGAAATCGGACAAGGGGTCATCGAGGTGAAATCGACCAACGGCGACACCTTTCTCGGGGGTGACGACTTCGACCTCCGCATCATGGACTGGCTTGTCGACGAATTCAAGAAGGACCAGGGAATCGATCTGAAAAATGACCGGATGGCTCTCCAGAGGCTGAAGGAGGCTGCAGAGAGGGCGAAGATCGAGCTTTCAACAGCTGCTGAGACGGAAATCAATCTTCCCTTCATTACCGCCGATGCCACCGGGCCGAAGCATCTTCTCATGAAGCTCAGCAGGGCCAAGATGGAGCAGATCTGCGACGATCTCATCCAGAGAACGATCGATCCCACGAAAAAGGCGCTCGCTGACGCGGGGCTCACCCAGCAGGGAATCGACGAGGTCCTTCTTGTCGGCGGTCAGACCAGGACCCCGAAAGTGGTCCAGATCGTTCAGTCATACTTCGGAAAGGAGCCGAATAAAACGGTCAATCCTGATGAAGTTGTTGCGGTGGGCGCTGCAATCCAGGCGGCGGTCCTCAAGGGAGAGGTCAAGGAAGTCCTCCTCCTTGACGTCACACCGCTCTCCCTCGGCATCGAGACCCTCGGCGGCGTGTTTACTAAGATCATCGAGCGGAACACCACCATACCGACGAAGAAGAGCCAGATCTTCTCGACCGCGACGGACAATCAGCCCGCTGTCACCATCAAGATCTCCCAGGGGGAGAGGGAAATGGCCGCCGACAACAAATTGCTCGGCGTCTTTGAGCTCATCGGCATACCACCGGCGCCGCGCGGAATCCCTCAGATTGAGGTCACCTTCGATATCGATGCGAACGGTATCCTCCATGTCTCTGCAAAGGACCTCGGAACCGGCAAGGAACAGTCCATCAGAATCACCGCTTCGAGCGGTCTGAACGAGGAAGAGATCAAAAGGATGGTCCAGGCGGCGCAGGAGCACGCAGACGAAGACAAGAAGCGGAGGCATCTTGTTGATGCGAAGAATGAGGCGGACACCCTGATCTACTCGGTTGAAAAATCGCTCATGGAATATGGCGATAAGGTGACTGAACAGGAGAGGAAGACCATCCAGGACGCGCTCGAGAGGTGCAAGAGTGTGAAGGAAACAGCTCACGATGCCGAGGATATTAAGAAAGCGGTCAATGAGCTTGCCACTGCATCCCACAAGCTCGCGGAGCACATCTACCAGAAGGCAGCAGGCGCAACTCCCGGCGGAGGAGCAGCAGAGGGTGCGAAGCCCAGGAAAGAAGAGGATGTGGTCGAAGCAGAGTTTGAGGATGTAGATAAGAACAAATCGAGCTGATCACTGGGGAGGGCGGGACGACGAGCCACGGGGTCACGCGTCGGGATAGCAGGGTCTGAAGGGAATGGCTCATGATATCCGTGACCGCCGATGTTTTTTCTTCCTCTTCCATGGCCTCCTCATAGAGCAAAGGAAAATCAGGGAGAACGCTGTATCGTGAAAGATTATTACGCGACACTGGGTATCGGCAGGGATGCTTCCGATGAGGAGATCAAGAAAGCATACCGAAAGCTCGCGCTCAAATACCATCCCGACCACAACCCTGATGATAAGGGTTCGGAAGAGAAATTCAAGGAGGTCAGCGAAGCCTATTCCTGCCTGAGCAATCCCGAGAAGAGGGCACACTATGACCGGTTCGGGACCACCGAAGGTGTCGGTGCTGGAGCCGGATTCGGCGGGTTTGGGGCTTCCTTCGGGGACATGTTTGAGGACATCTTTGGTGACTTTTTCGGCGGATTCACCGGGCAGAGGAAACAGCGCGCCGCCAGGGGGGCAGACCTCAGGTATGATGTGGAAATTTCTCTCTTCGAGGCTGCATCGGGCACCGAAAAAGAGATCACCATCCCCCGCTGGGAGACCTGTCCTGCCTGCAACGGTTCCGGGTCGAAGCCCGGCGAAGGTCCTGTTCGCTGCTCCGGTTGCAACGGGTCAGGCCAAGTGAGGTATCAACAGGGGTTTTTCAGTATTTCAAAAACATGCGGTAAGTGCAACGGGAAGGGAACCATCATAAAGAATCCCTGTCAAGAGTGCAGAGGAGAGGGCAAGGTACGGAAGAAACGGACACTCCAGGTGAAAATCCCTGCAGGGGTGGATTCCGATACACGATTGAGGATGACCGGCGAAGGAGAACTCGGGTCCTTCGGTGGTCATCCCGGCGATCTCTATATTTTCGTGCATGTTCAGCAGCATCCCTTTTTCCATCGCAGGGGGAAAGAGATCTACTGCAGGCTGCCGGTTTCTTTCGGTACCGCTGCTCTCGGCGGCGATGTCGAAGTACCGACCATTGAAGGGGTGGAGAAACTGAAGATTCCCGCGGCGACCCAGTCAGGACACGAATTCCGTCTCAGGGGAAAGGGAATGCCGGGTCTCGGCGGCAAGGGAAGGGGTGACCAGGTCGTCGAAATCGTTATTGAGGTTCCCAAGAAACTCAATGCCCGTCAGAAGGAGCTTCTTGAGGAGTTTGAGAAAATCAGTCAGGCCCATTCCTCAAAGAGTTTTATGGACAGGTTCAAGGATCTCTTTTCCCAGACGGAGAAATGACCCGTCTCTTCTTTTCATCTCTTCCTGAACACCGGGACACCCTTACCCTGGACAGAAGCCACTCCCATTACATCAGGGAGGTACTCCGTGCAAGGGCCGGAGATAAGATTGTTCTCTTCAATGGAAGCGGCCGGGAATTGATAGGCCGGATAGTCGATCTGAAAAATGATGTTGTCCTGTCGATCGAAGAGGAGAGAATCTCCGACATCAAACCGGCGAAACATATTGTCCTTGCCCAGGGGACCCTCAAAGGACAGAAGATGGATCTTGTCGTCCAGAAGGCGTGTGAGCTTGGAATGAAAACGTTCTTCCCGGTTATAACCGGGAGGAGCCAGGTCAGGATGACCGCAAAGCTTCCGAGATGGCGGAAGATTGCTGCTGAAGCCTCGCAGCAGTGCAGGAGAACGGACGTGATGGACGTCCATGAGGTAATGACTCTGGACCGCTTTCTCTCATTCATCAGCCGGGATTATCCAGATGCATTGAAGCTTGTTTTCTATGAGGCGGGGGGCGATAGGTTAACGGGCTTCGAGGAGAGGGTACGCGCTTCTCAAACAATCGTTCTTCTCACCGGACCTGAAGGAGGGTTTTCTCCGGATGAAATCAATCTTCTTGTGGAGGGAGGATTTGAAACAGTATATCTTGGAAAAATGATTCTCCGGGCTGAGACCGCTTCAATCATTGCCGCCGGAATTGTCCAGTATATCAGCGGCAACTTTTCCTGAGGCAATAAGGGATCAGCCGCTATTCCGCATCACAGCGCATCTGCTTCCTGGACAATGGCGGCTTCGTCTTCGTCCTGGACCAGGTCACCGATGAGGATCTCTGTTATGTATTTCCTCAACAGGCGCATATCGTCCGGGCTTACGTCATGAAAAGCTATTCCGATCCCGGTCCCTATCTTGAGCATATCGCCGTAAACACCTTTGTGGTAGATAACCGATCCTTTCAGATTGAGCACTTTCCCTTCTCTCACCCCCATGGTGATTACAACTTCCGACCCTACCGGGAAGGGTTCCATTTTGCGGATAAACATGCCTCCCTCTGAGAGGCTCACCGCAATGAGTCCCTGGGAAACGCCACTGTGTGTTACCATCACTTTCTTCTCAAAGCAGGTTCTCAGGCATTTCCTCTGTTTGCCGCCCTCATAGGTCACGCATTTCTGCAGGAGTTCGTTCAATTTACTTACCTGCACAGGTTTCTTGAGAAACCCGGAGCATCCGAGTCGGGTGCACTCTTCAACACTCTTTTCATCGTGATCAGCCGAGACCATGATGACCTGAATTTTTGATGTCTGATCGCCGCTCTTCATATGACGTAAGACAATTGCTCCTTCCATGAGGGGCAAAGAGAGACTCAGCAGGGCAATGTCCGGCAGTAATACCCGGACCAGTTTGATGGCTTCGACACCATTGAGCGCGGGTATGACATTGAATCCCATTCTGTTGAGAAGCACAGACAGATACATGGAAAATGTTTCGCTTGCATCTGCTATCAGGACCGTCTTCCTTGTCCGCATGGTTGTATCTCCTTTGATATTCATGACAAAGTCTATCTAATGATGTATAAAAAGTCAATATGTACTACAAAACATCATAAGAGTTTTGAAATTAAGCACTTCCAGAAAATGATATGTGAAGAGAACTTTCCAGACCATTTTACGTGCTCAGCTTTATTTCGAACTCTTCTGATTTCCGGTCGTATTCGCTGCTCAGCGCTTCAAGTTCAACGAAGAGAGATTCAATCGTTTCGCGCGAAGAATGAATGGATTTTGAGAGGCTCTTAATGGATTCGCCATTACCCTTCATCGAAGCCCCAAGAAGCGCCTCACTTTCATCATCGATTTTTCTCTCGTGCTCCATGATGGCATTCTCGATTTCGGCAATTCTCTTCTGGATCGCTCCGAGGGTCTTTGCGCGCTCCGTGATGATCTCTGCACGCAAGCGACGCGCATCCCTTCTGCGCGGAGCACTCGCCGCTTCCCCAGGGGTCTTCTTTTCTGAGAGGGCATCACGATTTTCGTCTGACCAGCCGACTCTTTCCAGGAAATCCTGATAGGTACCCCCAAAGAGACGCACCCGGTCATCATCGAAGACAATGAGACGGTTAGCGAGCGCGCCGAGAATCATTTCGCTGTGGGTGACGATCACAACGGCTCCATCGAATGCATCGAGGGCTTCCAGGAGCGCATCGATCGATTCCATGTCGAGGTGATTTGTCGGCTCGTCAAGGAAGAGAAGGTTTGCCGGGCTCACAAGCATTTTCCCGAGGAGTACCCGGCTCCTCTCTCCTCCGGAGAGCACGCTGATCTTTTTTAAAGCATGATCACCTTCAAAGAGCATGATCCCGCAGATGGTTCGTGCAGCCCTCCGATTATGATCAGGATGTACCGTAAGTATTTCCTCTTCTACGGTGCTGTCCGGATCAAGCCGGTCGATATTGGTTTGGCCGAAATAAGCGATCTTTCCATCCGGATGTCGGTCGATATCTCCTTCAACCGGGGCAAGTTCCCCGGAAAGGAGATTGAGCAGGGTTGTTTTTCCCTTGCCGTTTTTACCGATGACGCCGATCCGGTCGTTCTTCTGGATGGCGAGATTGAGATTACTGATGAGGGGAGCAGTTCTCTGTCCGAAAGAAAAAGAGAGATTCCGTGTCTGCAAGAGGCATTTCCCCCGGAAAGGAGCTGAGGAGAAGGTGAAATCGAGTTTTTTTGTCGCTGATAATTTATCGAGGCGTTCATGTTTCTGGAGCGACTTGATCCGGGACTGCACTGTGCTTGCTCTGTTCGCCTGCGCCCGGAAACGGTTGATGAACTGCTCGATCTCTCTCCGTTTCTTTTCATCATTGATCCTCGTCTTTTCATAGACCTCCTCTTCCTGGAGGATCTGTTCGTAGAGTTTATGGGTAGAGCCCTGGATTTTTTTGATCCTGCACCGGTGTATCCCCATGGTGTGGGTGGTAACACGGTCCATGAAATCACGGTCGTGGGTTATGAGGATCAGTTCCTGTTTCCAGCCGACGAGAAAGCGGGTGAGCCAGCGAACCGACAGGATATCGAGATAGTTCGTCGGTTCATCGAGGAGGAGGAGATTCGGCTCGGCAATGAGGATCTTCGCAAGGTTCAGTCTGACCTGATAGCCTCCCGAAAGCTCAGAAGGAATGCGCTCGAAGTCATCGGGATTGAACCCGAGACCGCTGAGGATTGTTTTGACTTTGTATGTCTCATCCCGCCCCTCCTCGGAAGGTTTCAGCGAAAGACAGCCTTCTTTGAGCACGGAATCCCCGGTGAAATGTATACGTTGTGAAAGATGACCAAGGGAATATCCGGCAGGGATTGAGATTGTGCCCCCATCTGCAGGTTCCCCGCCGATCAGCATGCGGAAAAGGGTCGTTTTCCCTTGGCCGTTCCTGCCCACAAGACCAACCCGTTCACCAGGGCTGAGTGTAAAACAGGCCCTGTCGAAAATGACCTGGTTCCCGTAAGCTTTATCGAGATTCGTTACTTGAATCATGGTGTGCCTTTATCATGCATCATGCTATCTTTTCCCCTTAAAAAAAGCCCGCCCTCGCTTCCGGGAAACCTCGCGCAGGCCGGGTCTGATGACGAATACCGGGAAGGAAACAGAAAAACCGGTCACTTGAAGGCTTTCAGGATGTAGTATGCAATTTCTCTCGCGTCAGCATCGGAGATCTTTCTCGTCTCGAACTTTGTCATTTCCGGGTTTCGGATTTCACACATCAGGGAACTCACCATGAGAAAGAGCAGCGATGCTATGAAGATGGTAGTGATTGAGACTCTGGTCATACTGAACCTCCTTCCGTTTCTCCTCTCAGAGGAGATGTTGAACGCACGAGAGCATATCCATTCAGTATTTCAGCGGAAATCCTTCCCTCTTCCAGACCGATATTCCGCCGCTCAGATTGTATATTTCCGGCCAACCTCCCTGGGCAAGAGCCTGACCGATTGCATAGCTCCTGCCTCCGACCGCACAGATGAGAAGCAGCGGCCTGTCTTTTGGCAACCCCTTCCTGCCCTGTACAATCTCCCAGAATGGAATGAAGAGGGAGCCGGCAATGTAACCTTCACTCAATTCTTCAGGGCTCCGGATATCAACAATGAGGAGGTCTCTTTTCATTTCGATCAGCTTCATGGCTTCGCTCGGGCTGACCGACCGGAAGGCTGAAGAACCATCTGAATCAGACTTCTTCGAGCATCCTATGTTTGCAATCAGGACAGCAACTAGTATGAGAATGAAACTATATTTCTTCATAAGGCATCCTTTCCGGGGAACTGCGGAAATTTTTTATTATACCAGAGAGAGGGTTCTAAAATGCATTGAATGGAGGGCCGGATCGAGAGGCAAGAACGAGAACTTACTAAAATTTTATTCCCGGGAGATCTCGTGTGAGGCTGTAGGTAATATATTCATTGAGGATCGCTCTGTCACGTTCCGATATGTTTTTGAATCCGACGGCCATGCCAGGAGCAATTTCGAGCACTTGGCCGGAGCTGCTCTTTGTATAAAGGACAGTGCCATCCAGTCTGACGAGCCTATCGTTCCTGAGCGGCAATTCGACGGTTAGATCCATTCCCGGAGGAAGAGGCTCTTTTTTCACGATATACGCTCCTCCGACCGAAAGATTTTGCGCCTGATGTTCGCTCATGGTTTCCCGATAGGTAAGCATTACCTTCTTTGTATACACGGTTCTGAGGTGCTTTCGTTTATTGCCGCCTCTAAGGGCAAAGCAGGCCGTGAGGGCCTCGTGCAGAGCGAGGAGCTCCACAGGCTTCTTGATATATCCTGTGCATCCAAAGCGGAAACATTCAGCGCGGATGTTTTCCTTGCCCTGGGCATCCATCATGATGACCGGTATATCCCTGGTGAACAGATCGTTCTTGAGATGTTTCAGCACCGTCATGCCATCCATTTTCGGCATATCGATATCAAGCATGATGACATGGGGGCGTATCTTCTCTGAGAGTTCGATAGTTTCCTTTCCGCTCTCAACTGGAATTACAACATAATACATTCTGTTCAACAGCACGGAAATATACATCAAGAATGCTCTGCTGTCATCAGCGACCAAAATGGTAGGCTTTTGATTCATTACTTCCCCCAATAAACTTCAAGAGACTTTTTTTATGTACTTCTATATATAAAGTTTAGGATTATTTAAAATGACTGTCAATGATTTTCTGCTTTTATATAGTTAGTATTACTTATACATTGATATTTGTTAGCAAATAAAATCTTATAGCGAATCGAATTGTCTCTTCAGAGGCGATAGGAATAAATGCGTGATTTCACCCATGTGATTGGTGAAAACACCAGATTTTTATAAGATATCACATCCAGAGCATAAGGCACAGAAATTGCTTACTAAATAAGAAGAACAATAACGTCTATTTTTGAAATCAAGACCGTGAAAAAAACCGTTCTTATATTCTACGAATCAAAAAGAGATTTTAGTATCTACCACACTCTTACTGTTAAGGATACAGAACTTGAATTCTGCTCTTTTCATGATGCCCCTGACCTCAGTAAGCATCAGCAGGTTGGGATCGTAATCCTGGATTGTGATTATGATGTGAGCCGGGCACTCGAATTGCTCAAACTTATTAAATTCTCATTATCAAGCGTGCCTGTGATGTTCCTTACGAGATTGAGTTCCGAGGAAATCGTGATAAAAGCGTACCGGGGAGGGGCCAGGGAATATTTTCGGAAACCGGTGAACATAGATGAATTTCAGGAGGCTATAGAAAAACTGCTTGTTATAAAAAATGCCTCACGCGAAAAACGGGTTCCCCTCCAGATTTTTCACAACAATGATGGAAGAGATTTCTTTGAGCATGCGATCACTGATAAACCCTTCAGCATCACGCGTGCTCTCCAATATATACAGCAGCACTTTGCAGAGGATATCTCCCTGCCTCGGCTTGCAGAGGAAGCGAACCTCAGCAAGTTCCACTTCTGTAGGTTTTTCAAGAAACACATGGGAATGAGCCCGAGCAAGTTCGTCGCGGTGCTCAGGGTCGAACGATCGAAGGAACTCCTGCGTCAGAAGGATTTTTCCATCTCCATGGTAGCTACCCTGGTCGGGTTCAATGATCTGGGAAATTTTGAGCGGCATTTCAAAAAGGTAACCGGCGCCACGCCATCCTCTTACCAGGAGTCGATTGGAAGAAAAGACATCTCGATGCCCTGAATTCCTGACAAGAGCTTCACAACGTTTGTCTTCCCGAGCATCTTGTCTTCGTAACGCGACATCCTTTTTTTCATGCCCAATTTCAATCTGCTCCTTTGAAGTGAAGTTTCCATTGAAGGGGGTTACAGTGCCTTTATGGTTTTTAACCTCTCCGGTGTTATAATTCCACAATGTCTTTGAACTCTGAGCACAAGGAGAAAAGATGACGAGACTGGGGAGGCGGAACATACGCCGTACGGGGAATGTTCAGTTACCCTCCTGTGCAAGAAGTGAAATCCCTGCACGGGAAAGGCATGCGACTTTCTTGATGAATTTCCTGATCGCCATGATCATTCCTTTCCTTTGGATTCAGGGGATTCAGGGTGCAGCACAGGCGGCTTCATTGAAAATCGGCGATTCTGCTCCGGCAATCACTCTGGCTGATCTCAATGGACATGCCGTTTCGATTCCTGAGGATCTGACAGGCAAGGCGGTTGTCATCCATTTCTGGGTAGATTCCTGTATCTTCTGCCTGGAAGAGATGCCCGCCCTGGAGCGACTCTACAAGGAATTTCAGGGAAAGGGACTAATCATTGTTGCAATTAATGTGGGTCAGACGCCGGAGCGGGTGAGGGCTTTCGTGAGCAAAGTTAAGGTCTCTTACCCCGTGCTCCTCGATCCGGACAGAAAGATGGCAAAGACGTACGGGGTCCTGGGATTTCCCCGGACGTTCATGCTCAACAGGAAAGGTGTTATCAAATACAAGATTCTCGGGGATGCGACTGAGGAGATGCTGAAAAAATTGGTTCTGAATATTCTCTGACAGGACGGAGGAGGTTTTCGAGGTAGGTAAATAAATCAGGTGAGGAGGTTGGTATGATGAACGGGAAAACAGTTCCTGCTGTAGTTGCCTGCATTCTGTTGCTGCTTGCAATCGGGGTTTCCCATGCGGAACCGCGGAAGGTACAGCCCGGCGATAAATGCCAGGTCTGCGGCATGTTCGTCGCAAAATATCCGGACTGGATCGCCCAGGTGGTCTTCAAGGACGGGACCTATGCGTTCTTCGACGGGCCAAAAGATATGTTTACCTACTGTCTGAACTTACAGAAATACAGTCCGTCAAGAAGCGAATCGGATATCGTGAGCACGTATGTTACGGAATACTATTCGCTCAAAATGATTGATGCCCGGAAAGCCTCTTATGTCATCGGGAGCGATACGTACGGTCCCATGGGGAAAGAGTTGATCCCCTTCGCAGACAGACAGAGCGCCGAGGAGTTTATGAAAGACCACAAAGGTAAGAATGTCCTGGTGTTTGACCAGGTAACCCCTGATGTCCTGAAATCACTCGAGTGACTTGCGGAAAGTTCCCGACTGAGAGGAAAATAAAGGAGTGCTGATGAACTGAAAGGAGAATGATGAGGAAATCAACGTTCTTTTTGTTGTTCCTAGCGCTCCAGATTGTCTTGATGGGTCTTCTTTTTCTTCATGCTTTCTCTCAGGCAAGAACTAATGCTCCGGTGCTTGATGAATCGGCATTGCTGGTAAAGAAACTCGAGCTCACCGACCTGAGCCTTTTCACCGAAGCCAGGTACACGCGGCATCTCTCCCAAGCCGACATGCACACCGCTTTTCAGGACCATCCCCTCTGTCTTGAACATTTTCCCTCCGGTTCTCTCGTGAGGCATCCCGGCCAATGAATGGGGATATGCTATGAGAGGTTGGATTGAACGGCAACGGAATATCCTCGATTTCACCCTGTCTTCCCTGCTGAGGAGGACGGGCAAGAACACGGCTTTGCTCTTCGTCTATACCCTCGTGGTTTTTATGCTCGCTTCTGTCATGTTCTTCACCCATGCAATCAGGAGGGAGGCTGAACTCGTGCTCCGTGAGTCGCCCGAGATGGTGGTGCAGCGGCTCGTCGCCGGCCGGCAGGATCTCATACCTCTCCACTATATCGATGAACTCAAGAGCATCAGGGGGGTGAGTTCGGTCAAGGCGCGTCTCTGGGGCTACTACTATGATCCTGTGGCAGGCGCGAACTATACCCTCATGGTTTCTGATACCACGAATCCGGGCAATGGCAATATCATCATCGGCAATGGGGTTGCAAGGACCCTTCAGTCTTTCCCAGGAGACATCGTAACGTTCAGGGATTCCAAAGGCTCTCCCACGAGCTTTCAGATAACCGAGACCCTTTCCCCTCAGTCCGAGCTTGTTTCATCGGACTTGATTCTGATGACAGAGGCCGATTTCAGGAATCTTTTCAACATTTCAAAAGACCATGCCACCGACCTCGTGCTCACTGTGAAGAACAAGCTCGAACTCGTTACCATCGCGCAAAAGATTGTGAAGCTCATGCCTGATACCCGGCCGATTATCCGCGATGAGATCCTCCGCACGTACGACAGCATTTTCGACTGGCGCTCCGGGATGGTGGTCGTCATCCTCTTCTCATCGGTGATGGCATTCATCATCTTTGCCTGGGACAAGGCGTCCGGATTGAGCGCCGAGGAGCGGAGGGAAATCGGCATCCTGAAAGCGATCGGGTGGGAGACGTCGGATGTGATTGTCATGAAGTTCTGGGAAGGAGCTGCAGTGTCCCTGTCTTCATTTTTCATCGGGGTCGTTCTTGCGTATGTCCATGTCTTTTTCACCTCGGCATCTCTCTTTGAGCACGCCCTGAAAGGGTGGTCGGTCCTCTATCCCGCTTTCAGGCTTACTCCCTTCATCGATCCCTATCAGATCGCGACCCTCTTCTTCCTGATTGTCGTCCCTTACACGGTAGCGACCATTGTTCCCTCCTGGAGGGCGGCGACGGTCGATCCTGATTCGATCATGAGGTCATAGATGATAGAGCTCAGGAACGTAAGAAAGGGATTCAATATCGGTAAACCGAACGAGTTCATTGCGGTTGACGGAGTAGATCTCGATGTAGAAGCGAACAGGGTAACGGTTCTGAAGGGGCCAAGCGGCTCGGGAAAGACGACACTCCTCGGCCTCATCGGCTGCATGCTGAGGCCCACGTCCGGCAGGATAAAGCTCCTCAGCGCCTCCATCTCGTGGTCTTCCGGGACGCAAACGCCGGAGGGGATCGAGGTGACCAGCCTTCCTGAGCGGTTCCTCACCGACATCCGGAGGCGTACCTTTGGGTTTATCTTCCAACAGTTCAATCTCATCAAAGGGATAACGGCCCTCGAGAACATTATGCTGCCTGCCTATCCGTGCAAGGAGAGGTCCGCATTCAGGAAGAGGGCTCTCGAACTCCTCGATCTCTTCAACATTTCCGGCAAGGGGGAGACGAGAGTGGAATTTCTTTCGGGAGGAGAATCGCAGAGGGTCGCAATTGCAAGGGCGTTGATTAACGATCCGGCGGTCGTCATCGCCGATGAGCCGACCGCTCACCTCGATACCAAGCTCTCGGAAGAGTTCATGGGCATTGTCAGTCAGCTAAAAACGCAGGGGAAGACCGCGATCATAGCGAGCCATGACCCTCTCGTGTATGAATCGCCCTTCGTGGACCGCGTCGTCAACATTCGGGACGGAAGAGTCGAAGCGGCCTGAGCCATGATACTCAACCCTGCAATTATCGCCCTGCTCATGGGCTCTTTCCTCATCTCTCTCATGATGCTCTATTCGGGATTTTGGGGGCTCAAGATTCTCCGAAAGTGGGACCTCAGGAGCGGGAGCGAAATGCAGATTGCCCTCGAGAGGAGAACCTATCTCATATCAACGATTCTGAACTATGTCTTCAGTTTCCAGCTTGCCTCGCTCTTTCTCTTCATTTACACTACCGAGGATATTCACAGGTTCTTTGTGGGCGCGATGTGCGCAGCAGGAACGCTCAATGTGAACGAGTATGGGTATCCCCTCCTGATCATGAAAACCGTGAGCTTTCTCATGGCGGGTTTATGGCTCGTCCTTAATTATACCGATACGAGGGCTTACGACTATCCCCTCATCAAGGTGAAGTACGGTTTTCTCCTCGTCATTCTCCCCTTCATCCTCGTGGAGGCCTATCTCGAGACAAAATATTTTTTGAACCTGAGAGCTGACGTCATCACCTCGTGCTGTGGAAGCCTCTTCAGTTCCGCGAATACGGGTGTCGCGTCAGACATGGCTTCGCTTCCCCCCCGTTCTGCTCTCGCAGCATATGCGGTCGTGCTGGGAATTGTTCTCATTTCGGGCGTGACCTCTCTTCTCACGGACAGAGGCGGATATGTCTTTTCTCTCCTCAGCTTCTTCTTGTTGATCGCGGCGATCATTGCGATCATATCGGCAGTCTCAATTTACATCTATGAACTTCCCACTCATCATTGCCCGTTTTGTATCCTTCAGAAGGAGTACAAATACATCGGCTATCTCTTTTACACGACGCTCTTTGGAGGAGCGCTGTCCGGAATGGCGTCAGGGGCGCTGCAGCCGTTCAGAAAGAAGAAGAGCCTGGAGGATATTCTCCGGGAGATACAGAAAAAACTCACCATCATTTCACTCGTCTTTTTCGTGATTTTCTCTCTCATCGTTGTCCTCAGTATTTTTTCCTCACATTTGAAGCTTTCGTAAATTCGCTCCACCAATATTCAATGACTTAGCCGTTATTCGTCTGATATTCACGCCCGGAAATATGAATCAAGGCTGGAGAGAATGTCTGAGAGCAATTTTGAGCAGCAATTTCTTCACAAAGAAAGGCAATCTTCATAGGATAAAGACTGACAGAAGAATCAGACGGAAACCGATTGCGCCTGTCTTCTACTTATGATAAAAAAGAAGATATAG
Source organism: bacterium (assembly GCA_050268805.1). GTDB lineage: Bacteria > Nitrospirota > Thermodesulfovibrionia > Thermodesulfovibrionales > BMS3Bbin05 > JBLNHB01. The sequence continues at coordinate 13,547 of JBLNHB010000306.1, forward strand.
TAAAGTTTAGAAGATTCACAATAAATAGAAATATACAGTGATAAAACAATTTTCATGTAGAAACCGGTTTTTTATGTGATAGTGTCTTAATAAGAGGAACAGAAAAAAGAATTATAGAAACATTTCTTTTTTCTGAAATTATGAACGGGGGTGATCATATCACTTTGAAAAAGGAGGTGAATGTTCCTATCGCCGAAAAAAAGATTTTCTTAATCTTGTTTACGGAAATTTTCTCATTTGAATGAAAGGGGGAAAACAAGAGTATGGATAAGAAGACTGTTTCTTTAGTTATTGTTATTCTTATCGCGCTCAGCCTGGTGCTCTCAGGCAGCGCACTGGCAGCGCAGGGGACGCCGTTGCCCGGCAAGATGATTCCGCAGTTTGTTGACCCGCTGCCGGTCCTTGATTTCGAAGGCGGTACAGGGCTGAAAACCATAATCGCAGTCGAGGACGAGGAGATTAAGCTGCATATGCTCGAGTTCCAGGCCAATATGATGCCGTCGACTTTCGTTCCGGCTGCAGGCACGTATACCGGAACGTGGGTTTGGGGGTACCTCGAAAGTCCGACTGCCCCAATCACTGCGCAGGGCACTTACCTCGGTCCGGTTATCGTGGCCACGCGCAACATCCCGACCCAGATCAGGTTCGTCAACAGTCTTACCGCTACTAACATCGCCTGGAGAGATTGGACCGACCAGACCCTGCATTGGGCAGACCCGTTCAACACCGGAATGAGCATGGATCACTACATGGGCCCGATTCCCGCTGTGCCGCATATACACGGGGGTGACGTGCCGCCGGTGCTCGATGGCGGACCGGATTCCTGGTTCACAAGCGACGGCATCCATGGACACGCGTACTATGCCGGTACCGACGTGGTCGGATCAGGCGCCAACCCGGCTGCCGCAAACGAGTCGATCTACCGCT